>DATNKY010000522.1:0-4976 GCA_035603155.1 Solirubrobacteraceae bacterium | reverse complement strand
TGACCCCAGCCGGGGTGGAGGGAGCGTGACAGGGGCTCCCTCCACCCGCCGGAGTCAGTGGTCGAGCGCCTGGCGGTCGGGCGCTGCGTCGGTCAACCGAGCGTCTCGTCGAGCCAGTCCTACACGCGCTCGAGCAGAGCTTGTGCGCCGGCCCCGGCGCCGGCGCGATTTAGCGTTTGATTTCGACGAGCAGGACCCAGCTGTTGACGAGTCCTGCGACCGTGGCAAGCGCCATCGTGGCGCCGAGCCAGTAGAGCCCGCCGATGCTGGACGTGACCACGGCGACGGCTGCAACGGCGGAAAGTGCTGTCAGCAGGACGCCGGGGGCGGCGTGGGACAGCCTCCAGCTCACCGGCACAGCCCTTTCGGCGCTCCAGCGTGGGAGGGCGACCCGGATCACGAGGGCGACCAAGACCGCGGTCAGCACGGCTATTCCGACGCCGAGGGCTACGTGGGACATTCCCGGGACCAGGACGAGGATGCTGGCGGCCAACGGGTAGGCGAAGAAGATCAATGTCTCGACGGCGCGGCCAGGCAGGCCCTTGTCGGCGAGGATCGCGTCGAGGTTGAACGAGATCGCGAGGAACGCGAGACCGAGAAGCGCGCCGGACGCCCCGGCAAGCGCGACACAGAGGTCGTGCCACTGTGTGGGGTCATACGCGGCTATCGATTGATGCATCGTGATCTGGGGGTCAGCGGGTGTCACGGGCGGCTCGGATCGAGTATCAATAGACCCGTGGCACCTTGGGACGACGACGACTGGGTCGGTACCCCGCCCGAGGGCAGATACTCGCGCGATCGGGCCAAACCGGAGTACTGGCAGCGACCCTGGCCGCTCGCCGGCGCGGGCTTGGTGGTCGTGGTGATTATCCTTGTGGTCGTTCTGATCGTCCGCTGAGCCGGCTCCAGCGGTTAGCGAGAATCGACGTCGGCCCCGAGCGGGGCCCGGCGCCACCTACTGATGCCAATCGCCCCCGACCTTTCAGGCCGCGCCCTGGACGACCGCTATGAGCTCCATGCCGTGATCGGCGAGGGAGCGTTCGGCCGCGTCTACAGCGGCTGGGATCGCCGGCTCGAACGCGTCGTGGCGATCAAGATGATCAAGCCCTGGTGGGCCGAGGATCCCGACTGGGCGGCGAATTTCGACCGCGAGGCGCGCCTGTTGGCGCGCATCAGCCATCCCGGCATCGTCCAGATCTTCGACGTCGGCAAGGCCGACGAGGGCCTGTACTACGTCTCCGAGCTGATCGATGGGGAGAGCCTCGCGGCGCGCCTGAAGCGCGGGCCGGTCTCGCCCTGGGAAGCCGCGGCGATCGCCGAGCAGCTCTGCAACGCACTCGCGCAGGCCCACGCGGAGCGGGTGATCCACCGCGACGTCAAGCCCGCCAACATCCTGATCTCCTCCGACGGCCGGGTGAAGGTCGGCGACTTCGGAGTCGCCCGCCTGGCAGAGGGCAGCACCGACGGGGCCAGCGCGACGATCGTCGGTACCCCGCGATACATGTCTCCCGAGCAGGCGCGCGGCCGTCGCGCGACGCCCGCGACCGACGTCTACAGCGTCGGCATCGTCCTCTACGAGATGCTCGCCGGGCGGCCTCCGTTCGACGAGCACAGCGCGGTCGAGCTCGCGCTCAGGCATCTCCACGATCGCCCCCCGAAGCTGCCGTCGCGCACTCCCGGCAGGCTCGACGAGATCGTCGCCCGCGCGTTGGCCAAGGAGCCGCGCAAGCGGTATGCGGACGGCGCGGCGATGGCCGACGCGCTGAGCACCGCGCTCGCGTCGCGCACCGGCGCTCGGCGTACCCGGGCCGGTCGTGCCCTCGCGCTGCGGGGCCGCAAGCCCAGCCCGCGGCGCGATTTCGCTGCGGCGCGACCGCCGGCGCTTGTGACCACCGGCGGCCCGACGACCTCGAAAGTCGACGAGGAGCCGCCCGAGCGCCCACCCGAGGCCCGTCCGCGTCGCCGCGACGACCACGACGAACCGACCCGGCGGGCGCCCAAGCTCCATCCGCGCCGCAATCTCAACCCCTCCGCCCGGCGGCGCAGCATCGCGGCGCTGACGGCCGCGTTCCTGGTGCTCGGCGCGCTGATCACGGCGGCGCTCGTGATCGGTTCGACGGCGCACGTGAAGGTGCCCAAGCTGATCGGCATCAGCCGCTCGCGCGCGCAGGGGAGAGCGAGCCGGCTCGGGCTCCAGACGGAGTTCAGATCGCGCCACAACAGCGCCCCGAAGGGGACCACGATCGCCCAGCGGCCGCGTCCCAGGGCCACCGTCAGCGAGAACTCGACCGTGCACGTGTGGCTGAGCTCCGGCCCGCCGCCGGTCAAGGTCCCCGAGCTCGCGGGGGAGCAGCTCAGCGATGCACGGTCAGAGCTGTCGAGCGTGGGCCTCCAAGCGCGCGCGACGGTGATCGCGGCGCCCGGCGTCCCGGCCGGCGAGGTCACCAGCCAGTCGCCCGCGCCCGGATCGAAGCTCGCGCCGAGCAAGCGCGTCTCACTCAACGTGGCCGAGGTCCCCGAATGGCGCGCGCTCACCTCACTGAGCGGCAGCGGTCAGTCGACCAGCGCCCAGTTCCGGGTCCGCGGCACGCGCTGGCGGATCGTCTACACCATGGGCTTTCAGGGCACGTGCACGTTCATCTTCTTCTGCTCGGGCCCGCACGCCGAGGTCGACAACGTCCGCAGCGGCTCGACCGTCGACTCGTTCGGCCTCAGCGACGGCGGCCGCCAGACGCGCACGTTCGACGCCGGCGCCGGCGTCTACGACCTGACGGTGTCGCCCGGCGATGACACGGCGCGCTGGCAGGTCTGGGTCGAGGACTACTACTAGCGGTCGCGCAGCTCCGGCCGTCCGTCGGGCTAGCCCCGGCTCAGCTGTCGAGCTCGTCGAGCACGAGCTCGAGTGACTTCTCGACCCCGCCGCGCAGCACGCGCGCCGTCACCGAGCGTCCGATGCGTTCGTGAACCATCAGCCGCTGCAGCGCCGTCGCGTCGTCGACGGGCTCGCCGTCGAGCTCGACCAGCAGGTCGTCGCGCCTGATCCCAGCTCGTTCGGCCGCGCTGCCCTCGAGCACCTGGAGGATCTGGACCCCCCCGCGCTGACCGAGGCGCTCGGCCGCCGCGGGCGGGAGCGGACGGGGCGCGACGGCTGCGCCGAGGTGCGCCCGACGGACGCGCCCGTCCCGGATCAGCGTCGAGATGATCGCGCGCGTGGCGGCATTGATCGGCACCGACAGACCGAGGCCGACCCCGGCGACGGCGGTGTTGATCCCGACCACGTGCCCCGTGCCGTCTGCGAGCGCGCCGCCCGAGTTGCCCGGGTTCAGGGCCGCGTCGGTCTGGATCACGTTCTCGACCAGGCGCCGCGGCCCGCCACGGGAGCCGACCGGCAGCGAGCGCCCCAGTCCGCTCACGACCCCAGCCGTGACCGAGCTGGCGAACCCCTGTGGGTTGCCGATCGCGACCACGAGCTGGCCGACGCGCAGGCCGGCGGCGTCGCCGAGCGGCGCGGGCACGAGCTCGCCGCCGTCGGTTCGTAGGACGGCGAGGTCGGAAAGTGGATCGGCGCCGATCAGCGACGCGTTGACCTCGCGGCCGTCGCTGAAGCTGGCGACTCCTGCTCGTGAGCCCTCGACCACGTGCGCAGACGTGATCAGAAAGCCGTCAGGGGAGATGACCACGCCGCTGCCCGCGCCTCGCGCGGGTCCGCGGCGCGTGCGATGCGTCACCTGGAGGTTGGCGACGCTGGCACTGAGCGCGTCGGCGACCGCGATCACGGTCCGCGAGTACGCGTCCAGCGCGCTCTCTGAATTGGTGTTGATCGCCGGCCGGTCCAGCGCCGGGATCGTTCCGTTGTTGCTTGGCATACAATAATCGTACACAAACGTTTCGACTCAATCATTTGGAGTGAAGTATGTCTACGGAAGTGAACTACGGCCAGCTGGCCGACACCACGATCAGCGTCGCCGCGCACCTCGAGGGCGAGCTCGAGGAGGCGCTCGCCGAGCATGGGCTCACGCGGCCGAGCTTCCTCGTGCTCGACGCGCTCGAGCGCGCCGAGGGGCAGACGCTCAACCAGCGCGAGCTCGTAACTCGCGTGCGGCGCACCTCCGGCACCGTCTCGGTCCGCCTCGGGCGCCTCGAGCGTGCACGGATGATCGAGCGCGAGCCCGATCCTGACAACCGCCGCAGCGTCACCGTGACGCTCACCGACCGCGGCCGCTCGCTCGTACAGGCGGCGCGACCCTCGTACGCCGAACGGGCCCGCAGGCTCGCCGAAGGGCTCCCCGAGGGCGCCACGTCGACGCTCGCCGCGAACCTCACAGCGTGGCTCGGCTTCTTCGAGCCCGATGAGCGGATCACGCCACGGCTCGGGGTCGCGGTCGCGACCGCCGCCGTCGCCACGCGGATGCGCCGCGCCGTCGGACTGGCCGACGAGCCCGGCGTGCTGGTGCTGCGGGTCGGTCGCGAGACCGCAGCCCAGGCGGCCGGCGTCACCCGCGGTGACCTGATCACGCAGGCCGGATCGACCGCGGTCCGCTCGGTCGGCGACCTCGAGCGCGCGGTCCGGGCCGCCGACGGATCGCTCGAGCTCAAGGTGCTCCGCGGCGCCGAGCCGCACGAGGTCCAGGTGAGCCTCGCGGGCTGACGCCTTCGCCCAGAGCGCGTGCTGCTGTCAGTGCAGCAGCACGCGCAGGGCCACGATCAGCAGTCCGAGGATCGCCCCGAATACCGTCTGGCGGACCAGCTCGCGGCCGGTCAGTTTCGCCTGGAGGCCGATCACGATCTCGGTCGCGATGACGATTGCGGCCGAGGCCCAGCTCGCCGCGGCGACGGCCAATGTCAGCGACGCCCCGGCGGCCCAGCAGACGAGGATCACCGAGAACGGGATCACGGCCCCGATCAGCACCGTCAGCTCGCGGGTCGCGTTGGCGACCAGCCCCATGTAGGTGAACGGCTCGTGCTCCTGCATCCGC
>DATNKY010000520.1:0-2055 GCA_035603155.1 Solirubrobacteraceae bacterium | reverse complement strand
GTTCCTGGCAACGCGGCAGATGGAGCCGTGAAGACACTGGGGCCACTCGACCGCAAGGACTCCGCAACGGCTCTACAGGGACCCCAGTCGTCGCCGACGAGATCGACTGGCTTCAGCCCGAAGTCCGCCGCGTTGTCAAAGGTGAGATCGAGCGGTTCGTCCTCGATCTGCGCGCGGATCGCCCACAGCGGATAGCGCATCAGGACGGCGCGCTCTCGTGTGCGGCGGTCTTCGTTGCGAAGCAGCTCCGCCCACGGTGTCAGCGGGTGCAGGCTGAGGTACTGCGTGAAACCCGAACCGGCTGCGTTGTAGCGGCCGGCCGCGAAATTCTCGACCGACCAGAGCGGCGTCTCGTAGTTCGCGAGACGAAACGCCACGACCTCCATGCCGAGGACCGCTAGGCCGCGACGTTGCCGCGCGAGGCTGCTGCGGCGGCAATCAGCAGCTCCAGCCTCTCGGGGTCGTCGAGAACGCCCGAAGGGGTTGCTCCGTCGAGGTCAGCCCGCGGATGTTCGAACCACTCCACGACGCCGGGCCCGGTGAGACTGTGACGGAGCTGATTGACGATTCGAGCGACGATGCGCAGGCGGCGCTCGTCGTCGCCGCTCGGATGGACTGACTCTCGATCCGAGATCCACCGCTGATACGTACGCGGACTCACGTTGAGCAGCTCGGCCTTTTTCGGCTGGCTTACAGAAGGCAGCTTGCAATCGAGCCACAGCGCGACGTCGCGCGCCGCGCGGTCCTCGCCGATCGGCTGACGGTCAGCGATTCGCGCGAACAGGAATCGCATCTGTTCCAGCGCAAGTCGCAGTTGGCGTCGCCGGTAGGGCTCCTCTTCCCGAAGCGCCGACTGGGCTCGTATCGCGGCGCTCTGGAGTTTGATCCAGAGCCATGGATTGACGAGCGCCGCGTCAACGTCATCCCCGGCCGCGATGGCGTCGGCCACGTCCCCGACGAGTCCGACCACGGACGCCGGTGTCTCGCGCTCCTTCGCGAGCCGAGAGTTCGCCTCACCGAGTTCGCGGGCGACGATCGCCGGCTGGCGAATGTCGAACACTATGGCGGACATGTGACGCCACTATACGCCATCATCACGCCAACAGCGATCGCGCGACTCGTCTAGCACCGATCCCTTTGGGCGATGGCACTCCGGAGGACGCGCGTCGGCGGCGGTCAGGATGAGACCCGGGGGGGCCTGAAGTGGAGCTAGTCGGGCTCGAACCGACGACCTCTGCCATGCCATGGCAGCGCTCTCCCAGCTGAGCTATAGCCCCTTCGAAATCGAAGCTGCGAGCAAGGTTAGTACAGACCCGCCGCCGCTTGGGATCCTGGCAGGCCGGGTTCGCTCGATATTCTGCGCCCGTGAGCGAGGCCTCCGGCGAGCTCGAAATCAGCTACTCGCCCGGGCTCGAGGCCTGGCTGGCCGAGCAGGGCGTCAGCCTCGCGTTCGCCGTACCGCCGTCGAAGCTCTTCTTCATCGGTTTGCGCGACGATGGTCGACTGTCGGCATTCGAGCGCACGTTCAACAAGTGCATGGGGCTGGCGGCCGCCGGCCCGGAGACGATCTACCTGGGGACGCGGTACCAGATCTGGCGGCTCGCGAACGCGCTCGCTCCCGGCGAGGTCGATGACGGATTCGACCGGATGTACGTCCCGCGCCAGGTGTGGACCACGGGCTACGTGAACTGCCACGACGTGGCCGTTGACGGCCCGGGCGAGGTCGTGTTCGTCAACACGCGGTTCGGCTGTCTGGCCACGGTGAGCGATCGGTACAGCTTCGAGCCGCTGTGGTGGCCGCCGTTTCAGTCGCGCCGCGGTCAGGGAGACTGCTGTCACCTCAACGGCGTCGCGCTGTCGGACGGCCGGCCCGCGTACGTGACGAGCGTCAGCGCGACAAGCGAGTTCGACTCATGGCGCCGCCACCGGGCCGGCGGCGGTGTCGTGACCGATGTCAGCACCGGCGAGATCGTCTGCGAGGGCCTGTCGATGCCGCACTCGCCGCGGCTCTATAACGGGCAGTTCTGGCTGGCCAACGCCGGGACGGGCGAGTTC
>DATNKY010000105.1:0-3618 GCA_035603155.1 Solirubrobacteraceae bacterium | reverse complement strand
CGCTCGCGGTCTGCGGTCCACCGGCGCCCGGGCCCGACATCGTGATCTCGGTGATCGCCTCGGACTCGACCGTGACCGCGTTGAACGGTCCGTTGATCGATGCGAGCGGATGGCCGGGGTACAGGAACGCCGGATAGACGCGAACCGACAGCGCTCGGTCTCCGACGCGCTCGGCGGTACCGATGAGTTTCAGGCCCAGCCCCAGGTCGCGGGCGTACTCGAGGTCGTCGGGCTGGATCTGCTCGATCCCCTCATAGCGGACCTGATCGATGTGGACCGGCGTCTCGAACGCGAGCCGCGCGATGATCGCCATCTTCGCGGCAGCGTCTCGCCCATCTACGTCCTCGGAGGGGTCGGCCTCGGCATAGCCGAGCCGCTGGGCCTCCGACAGCGCCGCCTCGAACGTCGCGCCGGTGCGCGCCATCTCGGTGAGGATGAAATTGGTCGTCCCGTTGACGATCCCGTGCACGCGATCGATCGTCGCTCCGGCGAGCGACTCCTGCAGCACGCGGATCACCGGCACGACCCCGGCGACGGCGCCCTCGAAGCGCAGCTGCACCTCGTGCTCGCGGGCCACCTCCCACAGCTCCTCGCCGTACTGCGAGAGCAGCTGCTTGTTGGCCGTCACGACGTGGCGTCCGGCACGCATCGCCCGCAGCAGGTACTCCCGCGCAGGGTCGATGCCGCCGATCAGCTCGACGATCAGGTCCGATCCCTCGAGCAGCTCGTCGAACGAGCCGCCGCTTCTGGTCAGCACGCCGGACAGCTCCGGGCGCAGGCCGGTGATCTTCTCGATCCGATCGGCATGTGCTGGAAGCAGCGTTGCGAACGCACCACCGACCGTCCCATGTCCGAGCAGGCCGACGCGGAAATCCCTCACGCGCACCTCCGCTCGCCATCCGGGCTCGCCAATATGGAGGGCGCGTGAGTCATCCGGCTCCGCACCTCCGCTCGCCATCCGGGCTCGCCAATATGGAGGGCGCGTGAGTCATCCGGCTACGACGTCCCGCCCCATCAGGTCCTCGTAGGTCTCGCGGCGAACGACGACGCGGGCGGACCCGTCACGGCAGAACACGACCGGCGGCCTCGGCACGCCGTTGTAGTTGTTGGCGAGCGAATAGCCGTAGGCGCCGGTGGCCGGGGTGACGATCACATCGCCCGGCCTGGGGTCGTCGAGCTCGACGTCGCGGATCAGCACGTCGCCGGACTCGCAGTGCTTGCCGGCCAGCTGGCAGACCTCGCCCCCGCTTGCCAGCGGGCGGTCGGCGATCAGCGCCTCATAGCGGGAGTCGTAGAGCATCGGCCGGAGGTTGTCGGACATGCCGCCGTCGACGGCCACCCAGGTCGAGACGTTGCGCTTGACCGTCTGCACCGTGTACAGGGTGACGGTCGAGTTGGCTACCAGCGCCCGGCCCGGCTCCAGCAGCAGCCGCTTGTCGGCACCGAGGTGATCGTGCATCGCGCCGACGACCGCATCGACGTACCGCTCGGCCGTCGGCGGCCGCTGACCGGCCGTGTACGCCGCTCCGAGTCCGCCACCGAGGTTGTAGACGCCGTAGTCGCCGAGCGTCGCGATCGCTCTGACCGCCTCTCGGAACGGCTCGAGCTCGAACAGCTGCGAGCCGATGTGGAAGTGCAGCCCGACGAGCTCGAGCGCCGAACTCTCCCGCAGGCGGGCGATCGCGGCGGGTGCCTGGGTGATCGAGAAGCCGAACTTCGAGTCCGCCTGTCCGGTCGAGATCTTCTGATGCGTGTCGCCCGCGACGCCGGGCGTGATCCTGATCAGGACCTCCTGGCGGCGGCCGAGCTCGCCCGTGATCCGCTCGAGGCGCTCGAGCTCGTCGAGCGAGTCGAGCACGACGTGGCCCACACCCGCCTCGAGCGCCTCCCACAGCTCGCTTGCGGACTTGGCGTTGCCGTGCAGATACGTGCGCCGCGGATCGAAGCCGCCCCTCAGCGCCAGCGCGAGCTCGCCCCCGGAGGCGACGTCGCACGCGAGTCCCTCCTCGGCGAGCGTCCGGTAGACGGCCGTGCACGGGAACGCCTTGGAGGCGAACAGGACGTCGAAGTCGCCGTGGCGAGCGGCGAGCGCATCGACGAACGAGCGGGCGCGGGCGCGCAGGTCGTCCTCGACCACTACGTAGACGGGAGTCCCGAATTCCCGCGCAAGCTCGACCGCGTCGCAGCCGCCGAGCTCGAGCCGTCCGCGCTCGTTGACGCGCGTGCCGAGCGGCAGGACTGCAGACAGCGGGGTGGTGATGGTGGTTTGCACTGAGACCGGAAAGATATGGTGTGACGCGTGAGGCGTAGCAGGACGGTCGAGCCGGTGCGCCCTGCAAAGGCCGGCGTACATGACGGACTTGCCTACGCGCTGTGGCTGCCGCCGCCCGGAGACGGGCGCGTGACCGCGGGCGTGGTGGTGCTGCACGGGGCCGGCTCGTGCAAGGAGAGCCACTACGACTTTGCGCGCGCGGCGGTCGCGCTCGGGTTCGCGACGCTTTCGTTCGACCAGCGCGGCCACGGCGAGAGCGACGGACCGATGGACGGTCGCGCGATCGACGATGTCGTGTCGATCGCGTCGCTGCTGCGGAGCGAGCTCGACGGGTCCAACGCGCGCATCGCGCTGCGGGGATCGAGCATGGGCGGCTATCTCGCGCTCCGCGCCGCACGGCCCGCCGGCGCCGGCGCCGTGGTCGCGATCTGTCCCGCGAGCGCGGGCGGTCTGCGGCGCGCACTCAACGACGGCGCGCTGCGGTTCGATGCCGACTCCGAGGCGCTCGGTGAGCTGCTGCACCACGGCGACCTGCAACCGGCTGTCGGGCAGCTCGAGATTCCGATCCTGCTGCTGCACGCCCAGGGCGACGAACAGGTCCCCGTCCAGCATTCTCGCGAGCTCGCCGCCACGCTGCGGGCGCCGTCAAGCAGGCTGATCGAGCTGCCGGGCGGTCACCACCGCTCGATCCAGCGCGACGAGGAGCTGCAGGCGGTCAGCCTGCGGTGGATCGAGAAGGCGCTCGAGCTTCGCTGAGTCCGCCGTTGGGCCGCTCAGTGATCGCGGCCGTGGCCGTGATCATCGCCGCCCTGATAACCCTGGTCCGAACCGCCGCCGTGCCCGGACGAGTCGCCCGTGTGGCCATTGGCCCGGTCGGAGTAACCGCTCGACTGCGGGGCGTCGTGGCCGGACTGCCAGCCGCCGCCCGACTGCGAACCGCTGTCGCCGCTCGACTCCGTGCCGGGATCACCGCTCGGCGCAGGGCCGGGGCTGTCGCTCGGCTGCGAGCCGCTGGAAGGCTGCGAGCGGTTTGAAAAGCTTGGAGGTGTAACGCTCGGAGCGCTCGGGCCGATGGGATCGGGAGTGCTTCCATGACCGCGGCCGTGACCGTGACCGACGAACGGGCCGGTGGGACCCTGAGGGATCAGCCCGCCGCTGCTCGGAGAACTCCCGGCATTGCCCTGATCGCCGCGGCCATTCTCGCTGCTGCTCTGGCCACCGCTGCTGCTGCTCTGGCCACCGCCGCTGCTGCTCTGGCCACCGCCGCTGCTGCTCTGGCCACCGCCGCTGCTGCTCTGGCCGCCGCCGCTGCTGCTCTGGCCACCGCCCTGTAGGGCGTTGCCCTG
>DATNKY010000732.1:0-5159 GCA_035603155.1 Solirubrobacteraceae bacterium | reverse complement strand
CGTCGGACGGGGCAGAATGATCGTCATGCAAGCCAGCGAGGCCCCCTCGGGCCATACCCCTGACGGCGGCGTCCTTGTGGGCAGCGAGGGCGCCCGTCGGCGCCTCGTGTTGTTTGAGGATCCGCAGTGTCCGTATTGCCGTGAGTTTGAGGATGTGTCCGGAGATTTACTGCGTCGCGAGGTCTCGGCCGGTGCCGTTGCTGTGGAGTACCGAATTCGGTGCTTTCTCGGTGTCGAGTCGGTGCGTGCTGCGAACGCGTTGGCCGCCGCCGCGGAGGTCGGCGGCTTTGACGAGCTGCGACGGGCGATGTTCGCCAATCAGCCCCCGGAACACAGTGGCGGCTTCACGACCGAGGACCTGCTCGAGCTCGGCAGCCGGGTAGGACTGACCACCCCCGGTTACGTCACGGCGGTGCGCGAAGGCCAGTACGCGAGCTGGGTCCGCGAGATGGACGCGATATTCCAGGAGCAAGATCCGGATGGCACCCCGTCCGGCGTGTTGGACGGCGAGCGGGTCGACCCCGAGACGCTGTATGACCCACAGGCTCTCGGGGCGTTGATCCGCCGCTGATCCGCTGGCAACACCCATGCCTTGGCTCGTGCGGAGGTGCGGTCGCAGAGACCAAGCACCGCCAGCGCCAGCCCCGGTCTAGACGACGTGGACGTTTCGCTTGACCGTCTGGATCACGTCGTCGAGATTGCCGTTCAGCGCCTGTTTGGCGAAGCTCAGCGAGAACCCCTCGGCCTCGCCAAAGGAAACGTGCGGTGGGAGGCTCAGTGCGTACGGTTCGACGACCGCGTCCAGCAGTGCCGGCCCGGGTGTGGCCAGGAACTGGGCGACAGCGTCTCGGACCTCTCCGGGGTCTTGCACTCGGATGCCGGTGAGGCCGATCGATTCGGCGACCTTGGCCAAATCCGGGTTGGCGAACTTGATCCCGTACGGCTGGATCCCAGCCTCTTCCATCTCGATGTGGACGAACTGGAAACCACTGTTGTCGAGCACGACGAGTTTGACGGGAAGCTGGCGCTCGGCGATCGTCAACAGGTCGCCCATCAGCATCGAGAGACCGCCGTCGCCGCAGAAACCGATCACCTGACGTCCCGGGTAGGCAAGCGCAACACCAATCGTGTTCGGCATCGCGTTCGCCATCGATGCCCATGAGAATGAGCCCAAGATGTTGCGGTTCTGCTTGGCGGTGATGTAGCGGGCCGTCCAGATGCATGCCGTGCCGGTATCAGTGCATATCGCGGCATCGTCGCTAGCCAGCTCGTCGATGACCGAAACGAGGTACTCGGGGCGGATCGGTGTGAGGTCGGGTCCGCGGGTCACGTAGTGGCTCATGTTTTTGCGCCACTCCTCGGTCGTCTTGAGCGCGCGATTCAGATGGTGAGACTCGTGTTTCGGGGCAACAAGCGGCAGCAGCGCGGCGACCGTGTCCTTGATGTCGCCCACCAGTGCCATGTCGATGTGTGTACGGCGTCCGATGATCGATGGACGTCGGTCAACCTGAACCTTCGTCGCCTTCTTCGGGTAGAAATCGTTCAGCGGGAAGTTCGTTCCGAGCAACAGACACAGATCACAATGGTGCATCGCCTCGTAGGCTCCACCCCAGCCGAGGAGCCCGGTCATCCCCACCGCGTTCGGGTTCCCCCACTCGAGCCATTGCTTGCCGCGGTACGCGTATCCGACCGGCGCTTGGAGCTTCTCGGCCAATGCAACCACCTCATCATGCGCGTCGCGACATCCGTCGCCGCCGAAGATCGTGACCGAACCGGCCTGGTCGATCATCTCCGCAAGCGTGCGCAGATCATCATCGCTGGGACGCAACAGCGGCGGATTGTGCGTAACCGCCTGATAAGAGTCGTCCGGAACCTCGCGGACAGCGACGTCGCCGGGCACGGAGATCACCGTGGGGCCGTGCTCACTCAGCGCAGTCCGGATCGCCGTCTGAACGACGGTTCGGGTCTGCGCGGGATTGATCAGCCGACCCGTGTAAAGCGACACGGTCTGGAACGTCGCGTATGGGTTGATCTCCTCGATCGTGCCGCTGTCGATCAACCCCGACACGGTGTCGCCGGCGATCGCGATCACAGAGACGCCCTCGCGTTGCGCGTCCATCAGCCCGTTGAGAAGGTGCATGACGCCCGGTCCTGCGGTACCACACACCGCCACTAGATCACCGGTCAGGGAGGCCTCGGCGACTGCCGCGAACACCCCGGCCTCCTCGTTGCGTACCTGGATGAATTCGACGCGACCATCGCGCCGAAGGGCGTCGATGACCGGATTCAACGCGTCGCCGACGATGCCGTAACAGCGTTTTACACCCGCGGTCGCGAGCATCGACCACAACGCATCGGCGACGGATTCAGACATGGCCCGGGCTCCTTTGCAGAGATGACATTCGCAGTTGCGGTGAGCATCCAGCGTCCGCAGACTCTTCGTCAGCAGGATCGATGCCAGCGGGCATAGCTATGCCGTATGGCTGCCGATCGCCCTCGGCTTGCCCGAGCTGCGCGACCGACTACGAGGCGCCTCGCTGTCGACGCGGTCTCGCCGGAGCTGAGGTTCTGTTCGAGCCGCGGGAGCGCGCCGTTCGTTAGCCGGTGCTCACTTCGTAGCGGGGGTGAGCCAGCGGTCGAGCTCATCGATGATCGCTTCGATCGCCGGCCGCAGTTCGTCGGCGATCCGTTCCTGGCTTTGGTTCTCGCGGGCGCGGCGCCCAGCCTCGCTGATGATGATCTGGAACACGCCGGCGAGGGCGATCCCCTGCAGCTTGGCGATCTCTGGCGTGACCGGTCCGGTCTCGCTGATCGCGCTGGCAATGGCGTTGGCCTGTCGGTCTGACATCTCGAGCGCGAGCCGACGAACGGTCGGGCTGATCGCTGCGAGGCAGCCCAGCTCGCCGCGCCACTGCTCCGCCGGAACGCGGCGGATCCCCTCGACGACGTCGAGCGCGAACTCCCGAATCGCGGCCGCCGGCGTGGTGTCAGGTGCCCGCGTCCGGATCAGACGGCTGAGCTGGTCTTGGACCTCCTGGTCGTAGTCCGTCACCAGGTGTTCCTTGGTCGCGAAGTAGTTGTAGACGGTCTGCTCTGAGACCTCGGCCTCGTGCGCAACATCGCTGACCGCGACCTGCTCGTAGCCGCGCTCGGCGAACAGCCGTGCCGCCGCGTCGGCGATGACGCGGCGCGTGCGCGCCTTCTTGCGCTCGCGCAAGCCGATCTCAGTCATGCGCCGAGGATAGCAATTACTGTACTCCACACCAAAATTAGAGTAGGCTCTAAGTTATCGAACCGACCGCCCCAAAAGAGGAGCCCTGATGGCTACCGCCACTCATACCGCGCACCTACTCGAACTCATGACCAAGGGCGACGAGGCTTTTAACGCCCGCGACTGGGAAGTCGTGGACACCGTCCACCACCCAGACATGGTCGCGCACATCACGGGGCTTGCAGAGCCGATCTACGGAGCGCAAGCACACTCCGCGGCGATGCAGCAGTTCGTACGGAGCTTTCCCGACATGCACGTGAACACGCCCTATCCGATCCAGTTCGGAAGCGGCGACTGGATCACCGTCGTCACCAACGTCACCGGGACCTTCACCGGAGAGATGACCCTCCCCGACGGCAACGCGATCGCCCCGACAGGCAAGGCGTTCGACCTGGAGTTCGGCCAGACCACGAAATGGGACGCTGGCCGGCTGGTCATCATCTCCGCATTCTGGAACTCCGCACTACAGGCGCAGCAGCTCGGCCTCGCCTAACATGTATCCGATGGCTGGTCCTGAGAACGAGATCGATCCGGGCGTGGGGCCCAGCGGGACCGGTTGCGCCGAATGCCTGGCGGGCGCGTCGCCGGGCTGGTGGCTTCACCTGCGCCGTTGCGCGGCCTGCGGGCATATCGGTTGTTGTGATAACTCGCCCAGTCAGCACGCGACTGCCCACTACAAGTCAACGGGGCATCCGGTGCTGCAGAGCTTTGAGCCGGGCGAGGATTGGTTCTACGACTATCGGTCTGACGGATTCTTCGAAGCGCCCGCTCTGGCCCCGCCCGATAGCCATCCCGTCGATCAGCCCGTACCCGGCCCCGCGGGGGCCGTGCCGAGCGACTGGCAGCTTCATCTCAACTGACGTACTCGCAGGACCATGTGCGGACGGCGCGAGCGGATGCTCGGTCCACCGTGGGGTCACCGAAATCGATCGACGCGTTGTTATCCGGAAATCACGATGTGGAAGAGCTCGGCTGCCTCCTCTGGCGAGATTTCAAGCGCGGGTTCTCCAACGTTCACCTCGATCGTGTTCACATTTGGCACGACGCTCGGAACGAGGCGATGAAATAGCGAGACGCGTCGCTGTTCGGCTACATCAAGCGCGCGCTGCTGGAGGGTTTGCAAATCGCCTCGGACGTGGACATGGAACAGGGGCGTCTGGGGCGGATCCGGGACAACATCGATCCCGGACAACTGGCTCATTGCACCCGCCAGCGCACGTGCGTGCTCAAGAAACCGCGGCATCTGCGGGATCAGCTCATCGAGCCCACGCTGCGCAGAGGCGGCAAACGGAAACAAGCTCAAGAGCGCTCCACCGTGCCGTCGTTGCCAAACTCGCGTCTCAGCGATGACATCGTCAGGCCCGGCCAGAACGCTGCCGGCAACCCCACAGAGTCCCTTGTACAACGAGACGTACACGGTGTCGAACAGCGCACCGATCTCCGAGTACGCACGGTCGTAGTAAGGCGCCGACTCCCAGATTCGAGCGCCATCGAGGTGCGTCGCGATGCGCCGATCACGCGCCCACTGGATCTGCGCCAGGAGATCCTCCCATTCCGGAAGCCGGCCGCCGATCTCCCGCTGCGGTAGCTCGATCAGCAACGCGCCGATCGGCGTGTGGATCGCCTCGAGATCCTCGAGTGCGATCAGCCGGTCACGATCGCCGATCAGTTCTGCTTTGAGACCGTGAAGGTGCGCGTAGCCGCCGTGCTCGTGGAGCTCAAGATGGCAGGTCGGGTGAAACGCGACGCTGCTGAGCCCACGCCGATCGCAGTGAATTCGCAAAGCGATCTGTTGCGCCATCGTCCCGCTCGGTAGCAGCGCCGCGGCTTGCACGCCGAGAAGGTCGGCGAGGCGGCGTTCAAACGCCTCCACGAAATCACCTTCGCT
>DATNKY010000432.1:0-4199 GCA_035603155.1 Solirubrobacteraceae bacterium | reverse complement strand
GGTCGGAGCTCGGCAGATCGACGAGCTCGCCGTCGAGACCATGGCGAGCGGCGAGCCATTTGTTCTCGTCGAGCATCTCGTACGGATATCGCGACAGGTTCTCCCCGGAGTCGAAGTGCTCGGCGAGCTCGCGCGCCAGCGCCTGGACGAGCGCGGCGAGCCCGAGCGAGTGCTCGACGTGTGTCTGGGAGTCCATCACGCGGACCTCGACGGTCCCGAAATTCGCATGCGGGCGCACGTCGTGCCACAGGTACGTGTAGTCCTCGATCACGCCGGCGCGGATCATGAACTCGATCCGGCGCTCGTAATCGGCCCAGTCGTCGTAGGCGGGTGGGATCCCAACGCGCGGGAAGGCGCGGAAGATCGGCGTCCGCGTCGACGCGATCCCGGTCGTGTCGGCCCGCCAGAAGGGGGAATTGGCCGACAGCCCGAGCAGCACCGGCAGGTGGACGCACATCCCGTTGGCCACGTGGATGGCCTTATCGGGATCGTCGATCCCGACGTGGACGTGCATCCCGAAGATGACCTCCTGGCGGGCGACGAACCGCAGCGCCGAGATCAGATCCCGATACCGCGGGCGGGCGACGATCCGCTGGTCCTCCCACATCGCAAACGGGTGCGTCCCGGCCGAGCCGATTGCCATCCCCTTGGCGGAGGCCGTCTCTGTCACCTGCCGGCGCAGTGCGCGCAGCTGCTCGCTCGCCTCCGTCACGTTCTGACATGGCGCGGTCGAGATCTCGAGTACCGACTCCATCAGCTCCGGCTTGATCTCCCCCGCCGGCGCAGGTTCGAGCATCGCCTCGATCGCGTTGATGAGCTCGAGCGAGCCGGCGTCGAGGATCATCAGCTCCTCCTCGATCCCGATCGTGTACGCGTGTCCGTCGAAGTGGTGCTCCACGTGGCGAGAGCCTACGGCTTAACCCGCATGGACACGCGGTGTGGTGGTCACGTCCCTAGACTCCGAGGCCGATGGCAAAAGAGATTTAAGGACGGTCACATGGCGCTCGGCTACGACGGCAAGCTCTACATCCTCGCGTTCGACCATCGCGGGTCGTTTCAGAAGAACATGTTCGGGATCGATGGAGACCCGACCCCCGAGGAGATCGAGACGATCGCCGACGCCAAGCGTCTGATCTTCGAAGGGATGCTCGAGGCGGTCGCTCGCGGGGCACAGGCCGGCGCGACCGGCGTCCTCGTCGACGAGCAGTTCGGCTCCAACATCCCCGAGCACGCGCGCGAACACGGCCTCAAGCTGGCAATGCCGGTCGAGAAGTCGGGCCAGCACGAGTTCGACTTCGAGTACGGCGACGACTTCGCGGCGCACATCGAGCTCTACGACCCCGACTTTTCCAAGGTGCTGGTCCGCTACAACCCCGACGACGATCCCGTCATCAACGAGCGCCAGCTCGGGCGGCTCAAGCGGCTCGCCGACTGGCTGCACGCCAACGGGCGCAAGTTCCTGTTCGAGCTCCTGGTCCCAGCGACCGACGGGCAGCTCGAGAGTGTCGGCGGTGACGCCGACCGCTACGACGACGAGCTGCGCCCTGAGCTGATGCGCCGCGCGATCGCCGACATCCAGGAATTCGGGATCGAGGTCGACATCTGGAAGATCGAAGGCGTCGACGCTCGCGAGGACGACGTGATGCTCGTCGAGCAGGCGCGCTCGGGCGCGGGCCGCGAGGGCGTCACCTGCGTGGTGCTCGGCCGGGGCGCCTCGACCGAGAAGGTCGAGCAGTGGCTCGAGGCGGCGGCCACGGTCGACGGCTTCATCGGTTTCGCGATTGGACGCTCGATCTGGTGGGACTCGCTCAAGGGCTACCTGAACAAGGAGCTGGAGCGATCGGCGGCGTCTTCCCAGATCGCCGACAACTACCTCCATTTCGTGCAGGTATACGAGCGTCAGCAGGTCCACTGACGTTGACGCAAGAGCGGGACTTCGCGCCCCGCTGGCTGGTAGGCTCGACCCGATGGCGATGAAGATGCGCCAGAGCCTCGCGCAGCTCGAGCAGCAGTTTCGGCACGAGACGCAACTGGACCGGAGTCGTCGCGAACGCCTTCGGCATCAGGCCGTGCGCAGATCGCGCAAGCGCACCCACCAGCGCCAGGTCAAGCGCAGCTCGATGCGCTACTGGGTGCTGGTGCTCACGCTTATCGCGACGGCCGTGATCGTCACGGTCGCGATGTTCGAGACGCTGTACCTGCTGCTCAGCTAAGCGCCGCCGTCGTCCTGGAGCCCCCGCAAGGCCGCGTCCACCTCTTCCCGAGCGCCCTTCGGTGCATCCGTGCGCTCCTGCTGGATCTCGAGGTAGACCTCCTTGCGGAACACCGGGACGTCACGCGGCGCCTGAATTCCGATCCGTACCTTCTCGCCCATGATCGCCAGTACGGACACCTCGATGTCGTCCCCGATCATGATGCTTTGGTTCGATTTGCGGGTCAGGACCAGCATGACTTGCCTCCCTGCGTTGCAGCTTGTGAGCGGTGCACGTACCGACGACCGCCCTACCCGGTGCTGAGCATACATGGAACCAACGGCCGCGGAAAGCGCTGGTATGGGGCCACCGTCGGGCGTTGGCGACCCTGCGGTGTACTAGTCTCCGCGCTCAAGTGCCGCGCAAATCCCTCAGACCCGAGTTGAACCGCATCCGTGCCTGGGTTCGCCAAGGCCGGACCGACGCGTGGATCGCGCACCAACTCGAGGTCACCGTCCAGCAGATCCAGACCTTCAAGCGCGAGCAGGGGCTCGAGCTGTCTGAGGAGGTCGATGGCGTCACCACGCCCGCCGACTTCGACGACGAGATCGACCTGCGCGCCGAGGACGACGCGCTGATCGCCGCCGAGCTCGAAGCGGCCGAGGCCGAGCGCGCTGAGGAGGACGAGCAGGAGGAGGAGCAGGAAGAGGCGGATGAGGACGACGGGGATGGCGACAAGCCTGCCCGTCGACGGCGTGGCCGCCGTGGCGGTCGGAGCGGCCGCGGCCGCAAGCGGACGCCGGAGACGCTCGAGGCGACGTTCGACCACGGCGAGGAGGGCTACGGGCTGTGGCTCGACCCCGCCGTCCAGGACGACCCGATCTACGCCGAGTACTGGGCCGGTCACCGACCGGTCGAGGTCGCGATCGAGGAAGATCAGATCGTGATCAGGCGCGCCGGCGAGCCAAACGGCGACGACGACGACAGCTGACCCGCGGGTCGCGCGCCGGGGGCGCTACTCGTCCTCTTCGACGCGCCGCCCGAACGGGTAGTCCCTCGCCTCGCGCGCGTAGCGCGCGAACGCCGCGCCCGCGACCGTCGTCACATCCCAGGCGGCCGGGTCATTGGGCGCTTCGCGCACCGCGATCGCAAAGCACCAGTCAGTCCCGTCCTCGATGTACAGGCGCGCCAGCTCCTGGACGCTGAACGCCCCCCCGAGCCGATGGCGCAGCTCGACCACGATCGCATCGACAACGCGCTCGAGCAGCGCCCGTTCACGGAGCTCGGCCTGCGCCAGCCGGCGCTGGCCGTCCTGCCATAAGCCGGCCAGCTCCTCGAATCTTGGCTGCGCGGCCATCAGGCGATCGGGCCCGGTTCGCGACGCCGCACGGCCGTCGGCAGGCGACCGTGGCCGCTCAGTGGCCGGCGCTGACCGCGAGCGATCAGTGGCCGGCGTGGCCGGTGATCACGTACGGGCGCTCGTCCGGGCGCACCATCCCGAGCGACCGGGCGTCGCGCACGATCGTCTGCGGCTGGCTCAGCGAGCGCCGCTGCTTGGCCAGCGCGGCGTTCTGGCGCACCAGCTGGTTGACGATCGCCGCCTGGGTCGAGGCCTGAGCCCGGGTGGAGAAGTACGACAGCGTGTGCTGCACATACAGGCCGATCACGATCGTGAGCACAACCAGGAGCCCGATCCGACCGGCGCGATCCCAGCGGATCCGCAGCCGCGGCGAACCTGAGACCACGCGGCGCGGCCGCTGCTGTGGCCTGCGGGCCTGACGGCGAGGTGCGGCGGTTGCTGGACGAGCTGACGGCATCGCCTCCGCCCTTCGTTCGACGGAGCGACGATCCTTCCTGCTGCACGGCGACCTGCAGGAGCGCGCGCACTCAGTTACGGAAGGCCGACCGCCCCGGATAGCGCGCCTCGGGCCCCAGCGCCTCCTCGATCCGGAGCAGTTGGTTGTACTTCGCGACCCGATCGCTGCGCGACGGCGCGCCGGTCTTGAT
>DATNKY010000102.1:0-2206 GCA_035603155.1 Solirubrobacteraceae bacterium | reverse complement strand
CCGGCGCCTTCGCTCCGATGGTCCGGTCACCGCCGTGCTGCTGGGCCGCGATGCAGAGCGCCTCGACGCTAGCTCGTCAGCGCTGCGGCGCGGCACGATCGACGCGATCGCGATCGAGCTCGTCGACGCCGACGATGTCGCCGAGCACGAACACGCGGTGGCCAGGTCATTTGATCGCGGAGGTCCGTTCGACATCGTGGTCCTTGCGGTCGGATTCCTGGGCGCCCAGGCCGGTCTGGACGCAGATCCGGTCCAAGCCGCCGAGGTCATGCAAGTGAACTTTCTCGGCGCCGGCTCGCTGATGCTGCACTGTCTGCGGCAGCTACGCGCCCAGGGTCGCGGCACGCTGATCGTGCTCTCCACTGTCGCGGTCGAGCGTCCGCGCGCGTCGAACGCGATCTACGGGGCGGCCAAGACCGGACTCGATGCGCTCGCGCAGGGACTCGGGGATGCAGTCGCCGACAATGGCGTCCGCGTGCTCACGGTTCGCCCCGGGTTCGTGATCACGCGGATGACGGCCGGGCTGAAGCCGCCGCCGTTTTCGACGACGCCCGAGGCCGTTGCCGACGCGACGGTTGCCGCGCTGGCCCGGCGCGCGCACACGGTCTGGGTACCGTCTCGCCTACGGTGGATCTTTGCTGTTCTGAGGCACGTACCCCGCGCGCTGTTCCGGAGGCTGCCGCTGTGATCCGCGGTCCTGTCGTGGTCGACATCGGCGTCGCCGTAGCGCTGGCGATCATGGTGGTTGCACTCGAGCCCGGCGTGGCGGTCGGCCTTGCCCTCGCCCTGCTGCTGCTCGGATTCTGCGCGGTGACACCGCTGTTGGACCGCAGGCGCGCGCGGCGAACCGTGCGGGTCCGTTCGGGACGACGATGAGCGAGGAAGCGCCGAGATTCAAGCAGCGCACAGTGTCCGGTGGCGCCGCAGTCGCGGGAGACGCCCTCGGCGGATCGTTGCCGAGTCAGGCTCCTCCCACGCAAGGACGGCGCGAACGGGAATGGTGGCTGAATTCTCATTCTTTTATTAGCGGATTCTGATCGACGCTCGACAGGTTCTTGCTGTGATTGAAGGCGATAGAACCGCAGCCGTTCGAAAGCGCGACGCCGCCCTGGCCCGGGTGAGTCGAGTCCGTCGCCTTGCGATCGCAGGCGCAGGTGTGCTCACTGCGGCTTTTGCGGTGGCGGTCAGCGCGGCGGTGCCCGGGCGGACGCTCGCCAGCAAGGGAGGCGCCGTTGCGCACGCCGGCTCCGGTTCCCTTCCGATGCCGCCGCTCGCCACCCCGAGCCAGCTCGGATTACAAGCTCCCCAGACCGCGCCTCAAACTCAGACCCAGACCCAGACCCAGACTCAGACTCAGACTCAGACGCAGACCCAGGCACCGACGCCGGCGCCAGTTGTCTCGGGAGGCTCTTGACCGATTCGGCCAGCTTTCCGGCGCTCGGAAGCACCGCGGTGGTGGTCGCGTCGGAGTCTGATCGGCTGTCTGACGCTGTAGCCGCCGTCGATCGGGTCCTAGACGCGTTCGATCGGGCGTGCTCACGCTTTCGTTCCGATTCCGAGCTGTCGCAGATCAACGGCGCCGGCGGTCAGCCGACCCGCGTCTCGCCGCTGATGATCGAGGTGACGTTAGCCGCCGTGCGGGCCGCTGAGTTGACCGATGGCGACGTCGACCCAACCCTTGGCGCGGCGCTCGTTGCGCTCGGCTACGACAGAGATTTTGAATTGGGTTTGGGTGACCGGGGCGCCGACGCCCGTTCGGGCGAGGGTGGGGATCGGTCGCCCGAGCCGACCATCGCGGCTTCCTCGGTTGCGGGCTGGCGCACGGTCCGAGTCGATCCGACTGCCGGAACGATCGCGATCGGCCGGGGCGTTTCGCTCGACCTCGGGGCGACCGCCAAGGCGCTGGCGGCCGACCACGCTGCCCGCGCGGCGCGTGAGGCGGCTGAGTGCGGCGTGCTCGTGAGCCTTGGCGGCGATCTCGCGGCCGACGGTCCCGCGTCGTCGGACGGGTGGCGCGTGCGTGTGACCGATGATCACCGAGCAGATCCCGAGGCGCCCGGCCAGTGGATCACGATCGAGTCGGGCGGCATCGCGACCTCGAGCACGGTCGTGCGCCGCTGGCCGTGCGCCGACGGGCGCGAGGCCCACCACCTGCTCGATCCGGCGACGGGGCATCCCGCCCGCAGCGGCTGGCGCACGGTGACGG
>DATNKY010000111.1:0-6518 GCA_035603155.1 Solirubrobacteraceae bacterium | reverse complement strand
CGCGGCTCCGGCGGGGGCACCGCCGGCGGCGGTGCTGGTCGCGGGCGCCTTGAAGCCGGCGCAGTCGGCCATCGCATAGGGCGAGCGGCACTTGGTCTTGCTCTGCCAGTCCTTCTTGGCCTCGGCGACGACCGCGTTGGCGGCGCTCGTCTGGGCCTGGCTCGTGAGCGTCTGCTTGATCAGCGCACTCGACTGGGCGAGGCTCTTCTGCGTCGCCGGGTTGATCTTCGTAACCTCGACGACGTAGTAACCGAACTGGCCCTTGACCGGACCGATCAGCTTGTTTGTCGTAGCGGCAAACGCGGCGTTGGAGAGCGCCGCGTCCTGCTGGCCCTTGGTCACGTTGGTCAGCACGCCGCCCTTGTTCTTGGTCGTCGGGTCGATCGAATACTTCTTGGCAACGGCGGCCCAGCTCTGCCCGTTCTTCAGCGCCGTCTTGGCCTTGTTGGCCTCGTCGGCGGTCTTCGCCAGCACGATCTTCATGTCACGCGTCTCGGGCGTCCCGAACTGCGATTTGTGACTGTTGAAGTAGTTCTGGATCTGAGCGGTGGTCACCTTGGTCGGGTGCTTTGCCAGCAGCTTGTTGTAGATCTGCTCGACCTTGATCCGGTAAGTGACGTCGGCGAGGGTCTGTCCGGTCGACGACAGGAATGATTTGAACTGAGCGGCAGTCGAGAACTGACCCTTCTTGGCCTTGGCCAGTGCCTGCTGCACCTGGGCGTCGGTGACGTTGATACCGAGCTTGTGGGCGGTGGCCTGGTACCAGTAGGCCTTGATCAGATAGTCGAGGACCGTGCTCGACAGCGAGGTGAACACCCGCGAGCAATCGGTCTTCAAAGTCTTGGTCGCCGTCTTCGCGAGGCTGGGGATCTCGGCCTTGACCTGCGCGATGCACTTGGTGAAGTTCGGCGGGTCGTTGGGGACAATCACCGGCTGACCCGGGGACTGCGCCGCCTGGGTCTTGGCGAGCACGTACATCCAGTGGTCGAACGCCTGGGTGCTGATCTGGTTGCCGGCGACGTTCGCAACCGAGTCGCTCGGCACCGAGCCGCTGCTTCCGCAGGCCGACACGACCAGGGCGATGGCCACAAAAAAGGCGCCGAGCGCCGGGATGGAACGTAGAGCCTTCATACGACGGGGAGTGATGGTAGCGACCCTGGCTGGATCTGTTGCCACTCTTACGCAACCCATAAACACAGGCACTGGCGGCGCCTGTCACTGGTCACTCAGAAGTCGCGTCTTTGCAGGTAATTTGAGGTAGCCCGCGCTAAGCGGCGGCTTCCGCAGTGTCGGGCTGTTCCTCACCCTCACGCGTCACCGACAGCAGGACGTCGGCGGTCCGCACCAGGGCCGGGAAGCGCTGCTGCGGGTCCTTCGGGACGCGCACCGAAAGCTGCGACTTGCCGGACTCGTAGAGCGCCTCGGGGATCTCCGCCCGGAGCTTCTTGGCGCGGACCGAATCGAGCTCGATCGGCGTCACCGCGAGGCGGTCCCCTCTGAAGGTAACCGCCCTCGCGCCCGCCTGGCCGAGCTTGATCCGAGCCTGCTGGAGCGAGATCAGATTGCGCAGCGGATCCGGCACCGGGCCGAACCGATCCTCGAGCTCCTCGCGCAACACGCCAAGATCGGCCACCTCGCGAGCCGCCGCGATCCGGCGATGGACGTCGACCTTGGCCTGCTCGTAGGGGACGTAGTCCGCAGGTACGTACGCGTCGACGTTGACGTCGAGCCGTACGGGCTCCCACTCCTCCTCGGGTCCCGCGCCGGCCGCGGCCTCGGATGCCGCCACCGCCTCGTCGAGCATCTGCATGTAGAGCTCGAACCCGAGCGCCGCCACGTGCCCGGACTGCTCGTCGCCGAGCAGGTTGCCGGCGCCGCGCAGCTCGAGGTCACGCATCGCAATCTTGAAGCCCGCGCCGAGCTCGGTGTAGTCAGACAGGGCCGACAGCCGCTGAGCGGCCTCGGGGGTCAGCGCCGCGGCGCTCGGATACAGCAGATACGCGTAGGCGCGCTCGCGCGAGCGACCGACCCGGCCCCTGATCTGGTACAGCTGCGAGAGCCCGAAGGTGTCCGAACGCTCAACGATCAGCGTGTTCGCCTGCGGGATGTCGATCCCCGACTCGATGATGCTCGTGCACACGAGCACGTCCGCGTCGCCGCGCAGGAATGCGAGCATCCGGCGCTCGAGCTGGCGCTCGTCCATCTGGCCATGCGCGACCTCGAACCGCAGCCCGGGACACAGCCCGCGCAGCCGCACGGCCGTCTCCTCGATCGTCTCGACTCGGTTGTGCAGGAAAAATGCCTGCCCGCCGCGCTCTTTCTCGCGCAGCAGCGCCCGGCGCACGAGCTCCTCGTCGTATTCGCCGACGTAGGTCTTGACAGGCCTGCGCCCCTCGGGCGGGGTCTCGATCACGCTGATGTCGCGCACGCCGGCGAGCGACATCTGCAGCGTCCTCGGGATCGGCGTCGCGCTCATCGAGATCACGTCGACCTTGAGCTTGAGCTGGCGCAGCAGCTCCTTCTGCTTGACGCCGAAGCGCTGCTCCTCGTCGACGATCAGCAGGCCGAGGTCCTTGGCCCGGACGTCGCGCGAGAGCAAGCGATGAGTTCCGATCAGGATGTCCACTTCTCCCCGGCTGAAGCGGGCGACCGTCGCCTTCTGCTCAGCAGCCGGGCGGAATCGCGAGACCTGCTCGATCGTCACCGGGTAATCCTTGAGGCGCTCGCTGAAGGTGCCGAAATGCTGCTGGGCGAGAATTGTCGTCGGCACCAGCAACATGACCTGCTTGCCGTCCTGCACCGACTTGAACGCGGCTCGCAGCGCGACCTCGGTCTTGCCGTAGCCGACGTCGCCGCAGATCAGGCGATCCATCGGACGCGGCGCCTCCATATCGGCCTTGACGAACTCGATCGCGTCGCGCTGGTCGGGCGTCTCGGTGTACGGGAAGGCGTCTTCAAATTCTCTCTGCCAGTCGGTGTCGATCGGGAATGCGTGTCCGGCGCGGCGCTTGCGCTCGGCGTACAGGTTGAGCAGCTCGCCGGCGAGCTCCTGGGCGGCGCGGCGTGCGCGCGCCTTGATCGTCTCCCAGCGCGTGCCGCCGAGCTTCGACAGCGGTGGGTGCGCCCCACCGGCCCCGACGTAGCGGCTGATCTTCGCGAGCTGGTCTACGGGAACGAAGACGCGGTCCGAGCCCGCGTACTCGAGATACAGGTAGTCGCGCGTTACGTTGGCAACCGTCTTGGTGTCAAAGCCGGCAAAGCGCGCGATTCCGTGGTCCTCGTGCACGACGATGTCGCCCGTCCGCAGGTCCGCGAAGCTGCGCAGGACGCCGCGCCGGCGCTCCCGGCCGGGGCTCTCGGGCGCTCGGCGACGGTGGAACAGCCGATGGTCGGGGATCACCGCGAGGTGGAACTGCGGGGCGATGAACCCGGTCTGGAGGCGCGCCTGGGCGAGCGTGATCGTCCCCGCGCCGGGCGCCGACTCCTCGCCCTCGGCGAGCCAGGAGACCTTCAGCCGTCCGAGGTTGTATGCGAACCGCTCGCCCTCACCGCGGCGCGCGAACGTGATCACCGTCCGGTAGCCCGAGCGGGCGAGCTTCTCGAGCTCCGGCTCGGCCTGCCGCAGGCCGCGGGCCGCGACGTCGGCCGTCTGGGCGCGGAACGCGAACGGCTGGTCCTGGTCGATGCTCGATAGCCGAATCCGGACGCGCGCGTCGAGCTCGGAGACGATCTCGTCCGGCGCCACGTACAGATGGTGCGCGTCCTCGTCGTGGAAGGCCGCGGTGACGTCCTGCCAGTGATCGGCCAGGGCCCGCCCGAGCTCCTCGTCGCCGGCGATCAGCACGCTCGGATCGGTGCCCGCGAGTGACAGGAACGAGTGGAAGTTCTCGACCGGCAGGAGCTCCGCGATATCGGGACGGTCGGACTCGTCCTCGAGCGCGGCGATCTCCGCCAGCTCTCGATGCTCGGGCGCGAGCTCGGCCGCGGGCGCGACCTCGACCACGTCGGCGTCCCCGAGCGAGCGCTGGGTGAAGGTCGAGAACCAGCGCAGCGACTCGACCTCGTCGCCGAACAGGTCGATCCGGACCGCGCGGTCCTCGGTCGCCGGGAACAGGTCGAGCAGGCCGCCGCGGATCGCAAACTGACCCCGGTCCTCTACCTGATCGACGCGCTCGTAGCCGGCCGCGACGAGGTCGAGCGCCGTCTCATCGAGGTCGATCAGCTCGCCGACGCGCAACTCGAAACCGCGCGGGCGCATCGTCGGGTCGGGCACCTTCTCCGACAGGGCGACGGCGCTGACCACCACGACCGGTGCGGTGTCGCCGCCTGCGAGCAGCGAGTCGAGCGCCGCGATCCGCAGCCCGACGAGGTGCGGCGGCGGGGTCAGGTGCGACTCGTAGGTGACGCCCCGGCTCGGGTAGTAGCGGACCGTGCGGGGCTCGAGCCACGCGCGCAGGCCGCCCGCCAGGTCGCGCGCGGCGCGGTCGTCGCCGGCGACCACGATCGCCGGCTGTCCGGGGTCGCGGTCCAGCAGGCTCGCGACCAGGTACGGGCGCAGCGCCTGCGACACGAATGCGCTTCCCCCGTCGCGCACCAGCGCGGCAGTCTGCTGATCTTCATCTGCGTTGGCGAGGAGGGAGCGGAGCATCTGTGGGGCTCCTACTCAGTCTAGGAGCCGGGCTCAGCCTCCCGGCAGACCCTGCGCAACCACGCGTTCGGCCGCATCGGCAGCGTCGGAGACCAGCTGCTGCACATCGGAGGCGGGCTCCCTGAAGCGTCCGAGCACGTACGCCGCGACGAGGTCCGGATCCGTCGTCGGGGGGCGCCCGACGCCTGCTCGAACGCGGACGAAATCCGCCGAGCCGAGCCCCTGCTTGATCGATTTCAGCCCGTTGTGGCCCGCCAGGCCACCCCCGAGGCGAACGCGGATCTCTCCGAACGGCAGGTCGATCTCGTCGTGGAGGACGATCACGTGATCGAGCTCGGTCTTCAGTGCGCCCCGCGCCGGGCCGACCGAGGTCCCGACATCGTTCATGAACGTCTGCGGCATCAGAACGGCCACCCGCGGTCCACCAGGGCCGGTCCGTCCCTCGGTCAGCAGGCCGCGGTAGCGGGGCTTCGGCTTGGGCAGCTGCCAGCGGTCGATCAGCGTGTTCGCGATCTGAAAGCCGATGTTGTGGCGCGAGCGCGCGTACTCAGAGCCCGGGTTGCCGAGCCCCACCACGAGCCAATCCGCGGGCGCGCCAGCCGGATGGCTCACGCGCGGTCCGGCGGTTGGTGAGGCCCGATGCCGAGTGGGCCGCGAGGCCCGGGTAGTCGCATCGCCGACGCCTACTCGGCGCCGGAGTCCGCTTCGTCGCTGTCGTCGTCGCCCTCGTCGGCGACCGGAGCACCGGCCTCGCCCTCACCGACTACCCCGGTCTCCTCCTCGATCTCGTCCGTGTCCTCGATCTGGAGCTTCGGCGGAGTCAGGGTGGCGATCACGGTCTCGGGGTCGTCGAGCAGCTCGACCTCGGACGGAGTCGTCAGGGCGTCGAGGGTCAGCGTGTCGCCGATGACCATCTCGGACACGTCGTGCTGAAGCGAGTCCGGGATATCGGTCGGTAGCGCCTCGATCGTGAGCTCGCGCGTAATCTGCTCGAGCACGCCGCCCTCCTTGACCCCGGGCGAGTCCTCGGCGCCGGTCAGTTCGAGCACGACCGTCGACTCGATCTTCACGTCGAGGCGGACCCGCAACATGTCGACGTGGGTCGTCTCGCCACTGACCGGATGGCGGTCGAGCACCTTGACTACTACCGGCGTCGCCGCGGAGCCGTCGATCTCGAGGTCGATCACAGCCCCGGCGTGGGCCAGTGTCTGGCGCAGGACGTTTGCTTGGACCTGGAAGGAGACGGGGTCCTCGCCGCCGCCGTAGACGACGCCTGGCACGTTGCCCGTGCGGCGCAGGCGGCGAGCGGCCCGCGAACCTTCGGGCTCGCGTGCGGCGACCTTGAGCGCTGTTGATTCTCTCCCAGCCATCGGCGGCGTTCGATGGTAGCGGGCGCGCGCGCAAAGCGCTCGCGCGCCCTGGGCGAACGTTTCTCCCCTCGGGCCGCGTCGGTCAACGGCCAAAATCTCCCGGCGGCACAAAACCGGTGGCGCCGAACAAACCTTGCGCTAACCTTAATCCATGTCAGGCGACGCCCAGGTGTTGCTTTGGATTGCTGGAGTGCATCTCCTGGGGCTGGGGTGTATCGCGGTGCTGCTGTTCCCCGCGCTGCGCGATGACACACCCAACAACGCGCGCCGCTCCGACGGCGAATCGGATGACGGCTGGGGTCGCGGCCCGAAGCTGCCGCCGATGCCCCCGTCGCCGCCGCGCGGGGGCATTCCATTGAGCGACGCCGAGCAGTCCCGCGTGCGCCTGCGCGAGCCCGGACGGCTGGGCGACCTGGTCCCGCGCCGCGAGCGCAGACCGAGCCGCGAGCCGGCGCGCCGGCCGCAGCGAACACCGCACCGGTAGCCCGCGGTAGCCCAGG
>DATNKY010000330.1:0-3132 GCA_035603155.1 Solirubrobacteraceae bacterium | reverse complement strand
CCGCCCCACACCCACCCCTTCGAGCGCGCCCGGGGACGGGCGCACCCGCTTCGTGTGGACGGCCGACGTACTGCCCGACGAGCTCGGCGACCCCACGTCGCAGTCGATGGTCCTCGGGATCGCCGCGATCGAGGCGACGCTCAGCGCTCAGGCGGGCACCCAACCGGTCGCGAGGAGCGAGTTAACCGCCCGTTAAGAAAGATGGAAACCGCCGTGTTTTCGGGAGTTTTCTCGCCGTAACCCGCTCATAGCCGGACAGGAGGACCGGAGCGGCGTTTACGGATCGGGAGCGGAGGGCAATTGACCTCCCGGTCGCAGCAGACGACCAGGGATCGGGACCCCCTCACACATCGCAAGCCGGCTTCGGAGGCCGCCCATGCAACCGATCTCGATCCCAGGTACTCGGCTTTTGGGCAGAGTCGCCGCGCTTTTGTCAGCTTTGGTGCTCGTCGCCGCGTTCGCTCCCGCCGCAGCGGCCCCGACCGCCTCCGCCGCCGGCTCGGCCCCGTCATGCCCCTGGCTCGACTCCTCCCTGTCGGTCAGCGCGCGGGTGCAGATGCTGCTCAAGGCGATGACGCTCCCCGACAAGATCAACCTCGTCACCGGCGCCGGCTTCAGCGAGCCGTACGTGTTCTTCATCTCGGGGGAACCCAACCTCTGCATCCCGCCGATCGGCGAGGAGGACGGCCCGCTCGGCGTCGGTGACGGGCTCACCGGCGTGACCCAGCTGCCCGCCTCGGTCGGGCTGGCGGCGAGCTTCGACAAGTCGCTCGCACGTCAGTACGGAGACGTGGTCGGCTCCGAGGAGCACGGCAAGGGAGCGATGGTCAACCTCGGCCCGACCGTGAACATCGACCGCGACCCGCGCTGGGGGCGTTCGTTCGAGGCCTTCACAGAGGACCCGTTCCTCAACGGCGCGATGGCGGTGTCGGAGATCCGCGGGGTCCAGAGCCAGGGCGAGATGTCCCAGGTCAAGCACCTTGCGGTGTACAACCAGGAGACCAACCGCAACACCCCGGCCGACGACGCGATCGTCAGCCAGCGTGCCTTGCACGAGATCTACCTGCCTGCGTTCTGGGCCGCGACCCAGGAGGCAAAGGCGTCGTCGGTGATGTGCGCCTACAGCGTGATCAACGGCCAGTTCGCGTGCCAGAACCAGGATCTGATGAAGGACACGCTCGATCAGCGCTGGGGGTTCCCGGGCTTCGTGACCTCGGACTTCCAGGCCATGCACTCGACGGTCCAGTCCGCCGACGCGGGCGACGACCAGGAGATGCCCGCGCCCCAGTTCTACGGCTCCGCGCTGCAGACCGCCGTTGACCAGCATCAGGTCAGCACGGCCACGCTCAACCAGATGGTGCGCCGGATCGTGCGCGAGATGTTCCGCTTCAACGAGTTCAACAATCCGCCCACCGGCACTACGAGCACGGTCGTCACGACGCAGGCCGACCAGGCGATCGGGACCAAGGTCGCCGAAACGGGCACCGTGCTGCTCAAGAACAGCGGCAACACTCTGCCGCTGCAGCCGCAGGGCGGCGGCTCGGTAGCCGTGATCGGACCGGCCGCCTCGGCGTCGCCGACGGACACCGGCGGCGGGAGCGCGTTCGTGACCGCGCCGTCCAGCGTCACGCCGCTTCAGGGCATCCAGGCGGCGGCCGGACCCGGCACCAACGTCAGTTACACCCAGGGGCTGCCGACCGACACCTCGCTGACCCCGATCCCCAGCTCGGCGCTGACGCCCGCGTACGCGCCGACCGGCGGCGGCGGCACCTACACGGGGACGCTGACCGCACCCGAGACCGGCACCTTCGTGCTCGCGTTCCAGAACCCGGGCAACTTCTCCGTCACCAACCTGTCGCTCGACGGCAAGATCATCCTCGCCAATCCCGGCACGCCGCCGATCTCGACCTACTCGGTCGCGGTGCATCTTCAGCAGGGCCAGACGTACACGCTGACCCTCAACGGTGGCGGCCCGTCGGCAAATCTCAGCTGGGCCACGCCGTCGGAGCTCTCGCCTGGGATCCAGCAGGCGGTGAACGCCGCCAGGTCGGCATCGACGGCGGTCGTCGTCGTCTCCGACGACACCGAGTCCGAGGCCTCCGATCGCGCGGGCCTGAACCTCCCGTCGGCCCAGGACGAGCTGGTCTCCGCCGTCGCGGCCGCCAACCCCCACACCGTGGTTGTCGTCAACGCGGGCGCGCCGGTTGCGATGCCGTGGCTGAAACAGGCCGCGTCGGTGCTCGATGCCTGGTACCCCGGCGAGAGCAACGGCACCGCTCTTGCATCGGTGCTGTTCGGCAACACCGATCCGAGCGGCCACCTACCGGTCACGTTCCCCACGGACCTCAGCCAGGTGCCGGCCTCGACCCCGCAGCAGTTCCCCGGGGTCAACGGTCAGGTCGATTACTCCGAGGGGATCGACGTCGGCTACCGCCACTACGACGCGACCGGCGAGACTCCGCTGTTCCCGTTCGGGTTCGGCCTCTCGTACTCGAGCTTCAAATACAGCCACCTGAAGATCACGCCGGACCCGGTCATCAACACGGCGTCGAACCCGGGCGTGACGAGCTGCAAGTGCAACGGCCAGTCGACAAACGAGGTCACCGTGTCGGCGCAGGTCACCAACACGGGCAAGGTCGCCGGCGCCGACGTCGCGCAGCTGTACCTGGGTGACCCGGCGGTGGCGGCCGAGCCGCCGCGACAGCTCAAGGGCTTTGATCGCGTGAGCCTCGCCCCCGGGGCGTCGACGACCGTCCAGTTCACGCTCAACGGCCACGACCTTTCCTACTTCAATGACACCGCCAACGGCTGGGTTCTGCCCGACGGCCGCTTCAACGTGTTCGTCGGTGACTCCTCGGCGCTCAAGAACCTACCGTTGCAGGGCGACTTCACCGTCGCGCGGACCGTCGGAGCTCGCTACGTCACGCTCTCGGCCCCGACCACGGTCGACGCCGGGAGCACGGGCACGGTCAGCGCGACGCTCGTCAACGACGGCGACTTCGCGCTGCATCGGGCCCAGTTCAAGCTCGACGTCCCGTCCGGCTGGACGGCCAGCAGCCCCAGTCCTGTGACGATCGCGGCCGGTAAAACGGTGACCGAGCACTTCCAGGTCACGCCGCCCGCCGGCGCGAA
>DATNKY010000171.1:0-8042 GCA_035603155.1 Solirubrobacteraceae bacterium | reverse complement strand
GATGTCGTTCTGGGTCGTCCCGCGCAGCTGCTCGGCCGCCACTCCCTGCTCCTCGCCGACCAGCTCGTAGAGGAGCAGCAGCACGCTCGCCGGGGCGTTGATCGTCATCGATGTCGAGACCTGATCGAGGGGGATCCGATCGAACGCGGTCCGCATGTCATCGATCGTGTCGATCGCCACGCCCGTGCGGCCCACTTCCCCGAGGCACCGCGGGTCGTCGGAGTCGAGGCCGAGCTGGGTCGGCAGATCGAATGCCATCGAAAGTCCCGTCGAGCCCTTCGAGAGCAGGTAGTGGTAGCGCTCGTTGGACTCCTTCGCGCTCGCGTAACCCGCGTACTGGCGCATCGTCCACAGTTGCTTTCGGTACATGTCACGGTGGATCCCGCGCGTGTACGGGTACTCGCCGGGCTCGCCGAGCCGGCCCTCGAGATCCGGGGGCAGGTCGTGCTCGTCGTACGCCGGCTGGATCTCGATCCCCGAGTCGGTGAACCGGCGCTGATCGTCGGGACCGACGATCGGCGCGATGGTGCGGTGCTCGTCGGCGGTGGCCATCTCGCTTCGGAGGTTACCGGTGGCAGTGCTCCCGGGACGGCCGTCCTCGCTCACCCGGCTGCAACTGCTCAGGCTCCAGTCGGGCCTGGCCGACCGCTCAGAGCACCTTCCAGAGAAACTCCTTCGTGCGCTGGTGCTGCGGGTTGTCGAGCACGTCGCGCGGCTTGCCGGACTCGACGACGACGCCATCGTCCATGAACACCGCCGTGTCGCCCACCTCGCGCGCGAACCCGATCTCGTGCGTGACGACGATCATCGTCATCCCGTCGTGTGCGAGCTGGCGCATCGCGTCGAGCACGTCGCCGACGAGCTCGGGATCCAGCGCCGAGGTGGGTTCGTCGAAGAGCATCAGCTTCGGCTGCATGGCGAGCGCTCGGGCGATCGCCACGCGCTGCTGCTGGCCGCCCGATAGTGCGACTGGATACGTATCGAGCTTGTCCGACAGGCCGACGTTGGCGAGCAGATCCTCGGCCCGCCTGCGGGCCTCGCTTCGCGACACCTTGAGGACCCTGACCGGAGCCAGGCTTACGTTCTCGAGCGCCGTCATGTGGGGAAAGAGGTTGAAGCTCTGAAACACCATCCCGATCTCAGCACGCTTGCGCGCGACCACGTTCTCGTGCAGCTCGTGCAACTTGCCGCCCGACTCGCGGTATCCGACGAGCTCGCCGTCGACCGACAGCCGTCCGGCGTTGATCTTCTCGAGGTGGTTGATGCATCGCAGGAAGGTCGACTTGCCCGACCCCGAGGGCCCGAGCATGCACATCACCTCGCCGCGCCCGACCTCGAGGTCGATCCCCTTCAGCACCTCGAGGCGCCCGAAGCGCTTGTGGACCCCCTCGGCCTTGACCATCGCGCTCATCTCATGCCCCCGCCCCGCCTCCGCCGCGGCCTAAGCTCAGCCACCGCCCGGCCATCGTGGCGCGCTGAGCGCGCGAGAACCCGCGGCCATAGCGCCGCTCGATGAAGTACTGACCGACGTACAGCACGCTCGTCATCGCGAGGTACCAGATGCTCGCGACGATCAGCAGCGGGATCGTCTGGAAGTTGACGTTGTAGATCTGCGTGACCGAGTAGAGCAGCTCTGTGAACGCGGCCACGTACAGCAGCGAGGTGTTCTTGAGCATCGAGATCGTCTCGTTGCCGGTCGGCGGGATGATCACCCGCAGCGCCTGCGGCAAGACGATCAACCGCATCGTCTGCAGACGACTCATGCCGAGCGACTGCGACGCTTGGACCTGCCCCTCGTCGACGGAGATGATGCCCGCGCGCACGATCTCGGCCATGTACGCGCCCTCGTTCAGTCCGAGTGCTAACAGGGCCGCAACGAACGGGGTGATCAGCGAGTTGGCCGATTCGTGAATCAGCGCCGGGCCGCCGAACGGCACCCCGAGCGAGATCACGTTGAACAGGGACGCGATGTTGTACCAGAACAGAACCTGGACGAGCAGCGGCGTGCCACGGAAGAACCAGATGTACAGCCAGCTCGCGCTGGACACGATCGGATTCGGTGACAGTCGCATGACCGCAGCGATCACCCCGAGCGCGATCCCGATCACCATCGCAAGAAACGTCAGGTAGATCGTCGTCCACGCCCCGCGCAGGATCCGTGGGTCGAACAGGTAGTGGCCGACGACGTGCCACTCGAACCCCTTGTCGATGATGACCGCACGGATGATCGAAGCCGCGATAACGAGCACGATCGCGGCCACGATCCACCGTCCTGGGTGACGAACCGGAACGGCCTTGATGTCGTCGGGCCGTTCCGGTGCGTCTTTTGAAAGCTCGGAGGTGCTCACCTCAGAGCAGTAGTTTGACGGCTAACTGATCGCGCCGTTGATCTTCACCTGCGAGGCAGGGAGCGCTCCGCTCGTGATCCCCCACTTGGTGAGGATCTGGTTGTAGGTCCCGTCCTTGATCAACGCCTTGACGCCGGCGAGCACTGCCGGGGCAAGGCCGCTGTGCTTCGGGATCGCGAGCCCGTACGGAGCCGTGCCATAGGTCTGACCGACGAGCTTGAACGCGCCGTGGGACTGCTTGACCTGGTAGGCGGCGACGGGCGAGTCGGCCATCGAGACCTGCGCCCGGCCGCTGTTGAGCGCCAGGTTAGCGGCCGTCTGGGTCGGGAACACGAGCACGGAGACGGCCGGCTTGCCGGCCGACTTGCACTTCGCGCTCTGTCCCTTGGCGTCCGTCTCCTCGGTCGTTCCGCTCTCGACCGAGACCGTCTTGCCGCACAGGCTTGCCAGGTTGGTGACGGCGACACCGCCCGAGGACTTGGTGAAGAACGAGGTTCCGGCCTGGAAGTAATCGACGAAGTCGACGACCTTCTCGCGCGCCTTGGTATCGGTGAACGACGAGGCGCCCATGTCGTACTTGCCGGCCGCGAGACCGGGGATGATCGTGTCGAAGGTCGCGTTGACGACGTTTGCCTTCAGTCCCATCAACTTCGCGAGCGCGGCGCTGAGATCCGCGTCCATACCGACCACGGTGTGGCCGTCTGGGCCGATGAACTCATTCGGCGCGTAGCTCGCGTCCGCGGCGACCGTGAGCGCCCCCTTGGACTTGATCGAGCTCGGGACGAGCGCCGCCACCGCCGCGTTTGACCCGGCCGCGGCCGAGCTCGTCGCGGCGCTGCTCGTGCCGGTAGCCGCCGGCGCCGCGGAACTGGTGGCCGACGACGATGAACTGCTGCTGCTCCCGCACCCCACGATCGCCGCCGCGCTCAGCAACGTGATCGCGACGGACAGGACGCTCTTCCATGTGCGCATAGCGCTCCTTAGATTTTCGAATTCCCAGCCGAAGCCTGGGCGCAGGATAGGCAACATCGCCCGATCGCCAGACTCCCTTAATCCTGCGTAAACATGGCCGCTGTTCGGCCTTTTTTCGACTCTTTGGGGTCGGGCTCGGCACGGCGGCGCTGCGAGCGTGGCCGACTGTAGACCTCAATCCTCATCGCTGTAGGGCGCCCGTGAGCGCGCCGAACCGTCGACCCGAGTCCTCGGTGCCGTGGAGCGGTAGCGGCTAGGTAGCCTTGCTGGCGATGCAGGTACGAGTTCGTCTGTTCGCAGGATTGCGCCAGCGCGCGGGGACCGACGAGCTGTCGCTCGAGCTTCCCGCTGGGGCGAGCGTTCGAGATGCACTGGCGCAGATGCGCGAGCTGACCGCCGACGTTCCGGTCGTGCTGGCGGTCAACCAGGAATACGCCACCGACGACCAGGCGCTCGACGCAGGCGACGAGATCGCGCTGATCCCGCCCGTCTCGGGCGGCGCGGTCGGTGTCGCACACGTGCGGGTCACGGGCGAGCAGCTCGCGCTGGATCCGTTGGTCGAGCTCGTCAGTGACGCCAGGGCGGGAGCCGTGGTCACATTCCTCGGGGTGACCCGGGAGGTGGCCGAGCTGCGCTACGAGGCGTACGTCGAGATGGCGACGAAGGAGATGGCGCGGATCGTCGAGGAGGCGATCGAGCGCCACGGCCTGTGCGCGGCGGCCGCCGAGCACCGGACCGGGGTCGTCCCGCTCTCCCAACCCTCGGTCGCGATCGCGGTCTCGGCTCCGCACAGGGATGCGGCATTCGCGGGCGGCCGCGAGATCATTGACCGGATCAAGGCGCAGGCACCGATCTGGAAGCAGGAAGAGGGAGCGTGGGTCGACGGCGTGACGCCGAGCTGAGGGGGCTGCCGGCGGTTCACGAGCTTGCCGCCGAGCTCGATGCCCCGCACGTTCTCGCCGTCGCCGCGGCACGAACGGCGATCGAGGAGCAGCGATCGTTGATGATCGCGTCGCCCGACGGCGACGCCGCCCGGAGCGAGAGCCTGCTGGAGCGCGCACAGGGCCACCTCGCCGCACTGCGCGCGCCGTCACTCCGGCGTGTGATCAACGCCACCGGCGTGATCGTCCACACGAACCTCGGCCGCGCGCCACTGGCCACGGTCGCGCGCGAGGCCGTCGCCCGCGCCGCCGAGGGGTACTCGAACCTCGAGCTCGATCTCGACTCGGGCACGCGCGGCTCACGCCACGCGCACGTGGAGAAGCTGCTGTGCGAGCTGACCGGCGCCGAGGCGGCGATGGCCGTCAACAACGGAGCCGGCGCGGTCCTGCTGGCGGCCGCCGCGCTCGCCGGGCCGGGCCGGGCGATCGTCGTCTCGCGCGGACAGCTGGTCGAGATCGGCGGCGGGTTCCGGATCCCTGATGTGATCGCCCAGTCGGGCTCGAAGATGATCGAGGTAGGAACCACCAACCGCACCAACCGGCGCGACTACGAGCTCGTGCTGTCGTCCGCCGGGGTCGAGATCGGGGCGATCATGCGCGTGCACCAATCGAACTTCAGGACGCTCGGGTTCGTACAGGAGGTCACAATCGAGGAGCTGTGCGAGCTCGGCGTGCCGGTGATCGACGACCTCGGCTCGGGTGTGCTCTCGGCTCAGCAATCGATCGGTGCGCTCGGCGACGAACCGGACCTGGCGCGCTCACTGGCGGCCGGCGCCTCGCTCGTGTGCTGCTCGGGCGACAAGCTGCTCGGCGGTCCACAGGCGGGGCTGCTGCTGGGCAGTCGCGACGCGATCGCGGCCGCGCGCGCTCACCCGTTGGCGCGGGCACTGCGGATCGACAAGCTCTCGCTGGCCGCGCTCGAGGCGACGTTGAGCCTGTATCGCGACCCGGACCTAGCGCGCGCAGCGATCCCGGTCCTCGCAATGCTCGCGCAGAGCGAGGAGACGCTCGCCGCGAGAGCGCAGCGGCTGCGGGACGGAATCGGCGACGGCGCGGAGCTGACCCGCACGGTCGCTCGCGCCGGGGGTGGCGCACTGCCGCTGACCGAGCTCGAAGGCCCCGCGGTCGCGCTGCGGTCGGGCCGCGGCCCGGAGCTCGTGGCGAGGCGCCTGCGCGACCACGAGCCGCCCGTGATCGCCCGGATCCACGACGGCGACGTCGTGCTCGACCCCCGCACGCTCACCGACGAGGAGCTCGGGGAGGTCGTGCTCGCGGCTCGCGACGCGCTCGGGGAACGATGAACGACGCGCCCGTGACGCTCGAAGCACGATGACCGACGCGCCGCTGACGCTCGGGACCGCAGGCCACATCGACCACGGGAAGACGGCGCTGATCGCGTCGCTGACCGGAGTCGACACCGATCGGCTTCCCGAGGAGCACGCGCGCGGGATCTCGATCGAGCTCGGGTACGCGAGCCTGACACTCGACGGTGGCACGAGGCTGTCGGTCGTCGACGTTCCCGGTCACGAGCGGTACGTGCGAACGATGGTCGCCGGCGCGACCGGAATCGACCTGTATCTGATGGCGATCGCCGCCGACGACGGCGTCATGCCCCAGACCCGCGAGCACGCGGCGATCCTCCATGCGCTCGACGTGTCGCGGGGGGTGATCGCGGTGACCAAGAGCGATCTCGCGGAACCCGAGCTGGCGATGCTCGAGGCGGCGGAGTTGCTGCCCGGCGCCGAGGTGGTCGCCGTCTCGGCACGAACCGGGGCGGGCCTCGACGAGCTCCGCCAGGCGCTCGCGCGCGCCAGCGCGACCCTTCCGAGCCGCGCGACGCACCCGGGCGCCGCCCGGCTGCACGTCGACCGCGTGTTCACGATCAGGGGAGCGGGGACGGTCGTGACGGGGACCCTGTGGTCGGGCTCGATCGGCCGCGGCGACCAGCTGCTCGTGCTGCCGGGCTCGCGGCGCGCGCGGGCACGCGAGGTGCAGGTCCACGACGTCACTGTCGAGCGGGCCGCGGCCGGCCAGCGGGTCGCCGTCAACGTGGGCGGCCTGTCGATCGACGAGATCACGCGCGGCGACGTGATCGCCGGCATCGACGGAGATCTGCGGGAGACGTACATAGTCGACGCCGAGCTCGAGTTCGAGCGCGACGGCCGGCCCGAGACGGGGGCCCGGGTGCAGGTCCACCACGGAACCCGCGAGTCGCCTGCGCGCGTGACCCCGCTCGGAGAGAGCTTCTGGCAGCTGCGGCTGGAGCGGCCGCTGATCGCCGCCGACGGGGATCGTCTGGTCGTGCGGCGGATCTCGCCGCCGGACACGCTCGGGGGCGGCCGCGTGCTCGATCCGCATCCACGCAAGCACCGGGCGAGCAAGAACCTGCTGACCAGGCTGACGCGGCTCGCGACCGGCGAAGCCGAGCCCGAGCCGACGCCGACGCCGGCGATCGACCCGGAGCCATCAGCCAGGGCCGACCTCGAGCGCCCTGCGCGGGCGCAGCCGGCCCTCGCACCGTCGGCGGTGGCGCTGGAGGCACGCCTACTAGCGGCGGGGTTCGAGCCGCCGCTCGATTCCGAGCTCGACGCGGGCGATCTGGCGGCGCTGCGCGACGCCGGCCGGGCGACACGTGTCACCCGCACGCTTCACTACCACCCCGACGTGATCGCGGCGGTCAAGCAGATGGTGGTCGATACTGCCGCGCGCGGCGACGGCGCGATCACGATCGCGCAGCTACGCGATCAGCTCGGCACCTCGCGCAAGTTCGCCCAGGCGCTGCTGGAGCACCTCGACGCCGAGCGGGTGACGATTCGCCGGGGCGATCAGCACTTCGTACGCGCCCGGCGGGGCAGCGGGTGATCTCGCGATCTGCTGGGTGACATGTACCATATTACTGCCACCAGCCTATGAGCGAGTGTTCCGCCCAACGAACCTCAAGTACGCCCAAAGCGCGAATGTCGAGGAGGCTCTATGAAAGTCACTGGCGTTGACGTGCACGTGGTCTCAGTCCCTTTCACGCATCCCGAAACGTGGCGTTTTGGCCGCATGTGGGGACTGACGAACGCGATCGTCGAGGTGCATACAGACGAGGGGATCAGCGGCATCGGCGAGGTACCGGGAAGCCCGCTGATCAAGCTCGTGTGCGACGCGCTCGACGCCACGATCCCTTGGGTCGTCGGAGAGGACCCGCTGCGCGTGACGCAGTTCCTACGGCGCGCGGCGGATCGCGGTTGGCATCACTACCCGTACCTGGGCAACGGCGCAACAGCGGCGATCGAGATGGCGCTCTGGGACATCTGCGGCAAGGCGCACGGTTGTCCCGTGTACCAGTTCTTCGGCGGGTTGGACACCGCTCACGTTCCGTTCTACTGGTTTGTGGGGGTCGATGACCGCACTACCGAGACCGCCAGAGCGCAGGCCGCCGAGGGCGCCGCACGGGGGCACAAGTCCGTGTACATCAAGATCGGCTTCGAACTCGAGAACGACCTGCGCCTCGCGCGGGCGATCCGCGACGAGGTCCCCGACGACGTCGCCGTGCGGGTGGACGCCAACGAGGCGTGGTCGATGTTCGAGGCGGTGGACGCTCTGCAGCGGTTCGAGGATGTCGGCGTGGAGTTCGTCGAGCAGCCAATCGACATGCACAACATCGCGGGCCTCGCCGACCTGCGCGCGAAATCGCGCGTCCGGATCGGCGCCAACCAATCGGCGTGGCTACCGCACCAGGTGCCCGAGGTGATCGCCCGGCACGCGGCCGACGTGATCGTGACCGACCCCCCCC
>DATNKY010000189.1:0-7624 GCA_035603155.1 Solirubrobacteraceae bacterium | reverse complement strand
AGCTGGACCGGCTGCTCGCTGAGAATCCGCCATCCCGAGACAAGGATGGCTTGGACCTCTGACGGCCGAGACTTCCAGATCGTGGCCGGGCGAGCAGTCTCGCTGAGGTTGCGCTAATCGGACACGTGCGTGTCCCGCCGGCGCGCGGCACCTGACTATCTCCGCATTGGTGCGTGGTCTTACGCATAAGCTTCGCCGCGGGTCAACCCGACTTCGGGACGAGACCAATCCCGGACCAACGTCTGAGAACGGTGTTCTGGTGCGCACTCGGCGGTCGATCGGAACCCGATAGAAATCCGTGGAAAGCGTGGGTGTCGGTCGTCTCGTGCGGTGTAGCGAATAATCGCCTGCGAGGTCTACGGAACCGAAGGTCGGGAGGTCGGATCTCTCTGGGCGCGCTGGATGTTTTGCGGTACCGCTGTCTCCACTGTGGCCCAATAGTGGCCCCAACGCCCCGTGGTGCCGATACACCGCCTCCGCTCGATGTCGTCCTCGCGTGGCTGCCGACTCTCGGCGACCGGTCTTGGCGGCTGTCGGACGACGCGCCGACTGTCCTGCCCGCTCTTCTTTACGGCGGGAGCGCACTGTCGTAGAGGTGGTAGGTCGCTACTTGACAGCGTGAGTTCACCCTCAGAGAGTCGCTATCAAACAAAGTAAGCCGCCCGCATGTGCGGCCGCTCAGCGAGATACCCATCGTCGAGCCGCTCCCACGCCGAGCCCGGCATCGGATGCCAGTCAGGCGGACACGGCGGCACCCCCCGCCGATCACGACCCAGCCGCTCGAGCGTGGCACAGGCGACGACTCGCAATCGCTCCAGCTCACGAACCTCGGGCGGCGGGGGAGCGGCAACGCCCCGGTCCCTAGGCTTCCGCTCTCGTCGCAATCCGGGCGACCCGCGGCGCAGATGAGACGTCAGTGAGAGTCCTGCAGATTCGAGAAACGGGCAGTGGGAGTGGGTACGCCCCGCCGGAGGCTACGTCCCGTAGATCGGGACGAGAGTCGCGCGCGCGATTGCGTTGCGGAACGTGTTGAACAGCGCGAGCGCGGGGCTTGCGGTATCTGGGACATCCACGGTCGGGATGTCGAGCGCGGTTACGACGATGTAGTAGCGATGGGCGGGACCGGGCGGCGGCGCAGGGCCGATGTAGCGGCGCATGCCCGCGTCGTCGGTGATGTGCCGCCCTGCGGGCAGCGCTTCATCGCTCTCGCCGGCGCCTTCGGGCAGTGATGTGGTATCGGGCGGCAGGTCGACTACGGCCCAGTGCCAGAAGCCGCTCGGTGTGGGCGCATCTGGGTCGTACATCGTGACGATGAAACTCCGCGTCGGCTCGGGGAACCCCGACCACGACAGGTCGGGCGAGACGTCCTGGCCGCCGGCGCCGAAGATGCCGCTGCGCTGTGCGACCGGCACCGTGACTCCGTCTGCGACGACATTGCTGCTGACTTGGAAGGCGGGCGCGGCGGGCAATTCGGCGTAGGGATCGGGACGCATCGGATCCTCCGTGTTCCGGGGGGCGCTTCTTGGGGGGTACTCGCGGCGGTGGGCTTGGTCCTCAGTCGAGCGGCGATTGCACGGTCGGCGTGAGCAGTCTCGTGAGCTGAGCGATGTCATCGAGCTTCTCCAGGTTGAGAACGGCATGCTCAATCGAGGCGCGACGCTCAGAGGCGATCGGATGGTTGGTCAGCTTGGCGAACTTGTCGCGGATCTCCGCGTTGGTGAGAGACCGGTCGCCGGTGCCACGCGGGTGCGTGATCTTGGCTGCCTGCGTGCTCCCGTCGGTGAGTGTCAGCCGGACCTGGGTGGTGAGTTGTTCGTCGATGGGGAGGCTGTCGTACGCCTTCTCGTGGTGAGTCAGCGTCCGATCGATCAGCTCCCACACATCGTCGCTGTTGATCCGCTTGGGAGAGAACTGATCGACGAGCACATCGCCATCAAGGAGCGCAACAGCGACGGCGTAGGCGACGTTCATCTGAGCGCCGACCACCTCAAGCGGCCGCTCGGCCTTCCACCCGCCATGCGAGTAGGCCGCTTCGCCCATGTCGATGTCGATCCGCTGGATCTGGCTGACGTCGACCTTCGGCCGCAGCTCAAACGCGGCGTCGATCGCGGCGTGCAGCAATCCCATGCACGCGTACGGCTTGACCGCGATCCGTTCGGTCTCCCACAGGATCCCGAGGCCCGCGTAAATCTCCTCCGGGTACGTGCGATGGCCCTCCCCGAAAACGGCCAACCAGCCGCCGTACGGGCGCTCGAACACGCGCTTGATACCGACGTAGCCCGCCGCCGCGAGCGCGCTCGCGGTAAGTCCGGCGCGCGACGCAAAGCCGTGCTGCATGCGCTTGACCATCGACTCGTACATCGCCGACATCAGCCCACAGGACTGGGTCGCCGCCATCCCGAACGCATCCTCGAATCCCGCGGAGTCAAGCCCGTAGAGCGACCCTGTGGCGGCAGCAGAGGAGATCGTGCCGAACACCACACCCGAGTGCCAACCCCGTGAGAGCATGTCGAGCCCGCCGAGCGCCTGACCGACGCGCGGCCCGGTCTCATAACCAAGGATCGCGCCGAGCAGGAAGCTTGCCCCGGATACCCGGCCGATCTGCGGCGTGGCAGCAAGCATTGCCGGCTGAACCAGCGAGTTGCTATGCAGCGGGGCGAGCGGATGGTAGTCATCGAGTTCGAAGCCCTGGATGAAGCTCGAGTTGAGCATCGCCGCGGACATCGGGCTGGTAGTGAGATCACCCCAGCCGATCAGCTCGCCGGTCCCCGCGGTGTCGAGAGCCGTGATGGCCTCGACCCCCTTGCGCGACCAGGGGAGTTGAGCACCCACGAGACCGCAGGCCATGCCGTCGAGCACGAGGTGCTTCGCGCGATCACGGACACGCTCGGGAACGTCGTCGAGCGACATCTCGGCAACCCAGGTAGCAAGCCGGCCGGTCGGTCCATTCGGGTCGGTCGCAGGCCGCGGACGCTGTCCCTTCTTCTCGGTGGTGCTGTCTGTAGCGGTGCTCACCATGGCGTTCCTCGCTTTCAGCTCGTGCACGAGCTCGTGGACGTGACGCGTGCGTGTCATGACGTGACGAGTGCTTCCCGTGCGCGATCTGGCAGCCCCTGTTGAGGGTTGCCCGGCTCATGCAGTCGCGTAGTAGCTGGCGCCCGCCCCGCTCGAAGAGTTCGCGCCTCAAGCGCGGCATAGTCGTGCCAACGCCCGGTATCGGCTGACCTTGCGCCGATGGGATTTGCCCGATCATCGCTACTCGGTCTTCCGACTCTCGCGCTCCTCGGCCGCCAGCTCAGGAGTTACTCGGTCTTCCGCTCCTTAGTTTGCCAGGTCGTGGTTGGCGTATGGGAGCCTTGACCCCTTCCGCTCGGCACACACAGCCGGCTTCGGCACGGGCTTGGCGGCGGGCGGAGTCACCGGTTGCGGCGTGGACTGCGGAGCCGGTTGCGGCTTCGCGGCAGGCGGCGCAGCGGGTGCCGTCGGACGCGACGACGACGAGCCGCCGCCCTGTCGTGATGCATGGCTTGAGATCTGGTTCCCGGCCGGGGACACCACGAACCAGGCGGCGCCGAAAGCCGTCCCCGCCCTGCCCGTTGACGTCACCGGGCTTGTGGTCCTTGACGAACAGCGCGTTCGTTACCACGTCGCCGAGAGCGTCGAAGACGACGCCCGAGCCAAGGGCTAGCGGTGCCGCGATCTGCACGACGGAGGGGCAGACCGCTTTGACGATGCTCACGAAGCGCTGCTGCAACGAGCTCGCCTCATCCTCCGCGGGACGCGACCGGCACACTGGGGATCCGGGCGCCGGCAGATAGGGCGCTACCGCAGCCAGCGGCGAGGGCTGCCAGCTGAGCGACCAAGAAGGGGTACGCGGTCTCCTCACGCGGCTCATCGTGAGCTCGTGCGGATCTTCTGGAGGCCGGTGCCGTTCGCGAGCAGGAAGGCAGCGAGGAACAGGGTGGCGGCAGCCTCTGCGACGATCGCGACCACGATCGCCATTCGATAACCGTGCTCAACGAAGCCAAACAGACCGCCGCTCTCTGAAACGAACAGCGCCGCGAGCGAGAGGACGCCCAGCCCGATACCGCCGACAGCGAAGACGGCGCGAACGGCGTCGGAGTAGCGCCCGGCGATGCGGCTTAGCGGTGCAATCAACCCGACCGCGATCACGATCGCGGCGATGAAGTTCAACAGAAACAGGGTGCCGATCGTCGGCACCGTGGAGTAGCTGTCGACGGCGTACTGCTCGATGTGGGCAACACCGGTCGCCAGGACCGCCAGCGCGCCGAGGTAGCGTGAGGCTTGGGCGACGATCGAGCGGTGTGATGTGGCGAGCCAGGCTCGATGCTTGGGTGGTGAAAGTGTAGTCATGGTCATGGTCCTTAGAAGTCGTGGATCTGTCGTAACGCCAGCAAGCGAGGTCACTCGCTTATGCGACAAAGCTCGCAACGGCTCGCTGCAGCGCGGCGGCCCGTTGGTCTGACAGCTCGGTCGGCGCGGCGGCGACCACTACGGCGCTCGACCTTGGGCCGGATACGAGGCAGGCGATCTCGCGGTAGTTGGCTTTGGAGGTCGTGTAGGTGTCGATCACGCACGCCCCGCGTCCCGAGCGAAACCGCGCGTCGGTGGTGGCGGCGACGAGACGCTCGTCGCGGTCGCCCTCGCCCTGGTTGTGTTGTAGGCGAAAGCGGCTCCAGTCGGCGAGCGTCTCGGTCCCCTGCCTGGGGGTGGCGTTGAGGTAGCCGTCGATCCGCCCGCCATTACCGAGAAGCGCCACCGAAGCCGTGCCGGGGTCGGTCGTTATCGGTGTCCATCCCGGCGGGTAGGCGAGCGTCGCGCCGTCGTGGATCCGAGCGACGTGCCAGCCTGTCGGCGCCGACGACGGCCGCAGCCAGGCGAATGGGCCGGACGCGCGGCCGCGGCCAGATCCCCCGCAGCCCGCGAGAGCCACGATCAGTAGCACCGCTCCAACGGCAACCAGAGCTAGGTCCACGGTCAGGCACCTCCGTCTCATGGCTCAGACGTTTCCGTCGCCGTCGCTCGGCCCGCCGTTGTTGTCCGAGTCGTGGTCACCGCCATTGTCCTGGGGGATGCCGTTGCTGACTGGCGGAGCGGGCTTCGCAACCGGCGGCGCTGGCTTCGGAGCGGACTTCGGAGCCGGTTGGGGCTTCGCAGTGGGCGGGGCGGCGGGTACGGCCGGACGCGACGACGACGAGCCGCTGCCGTGCCCCGTGGTGTGGCTTGAGACCTGATTGCCCGAGGCAGACACCACGAACCAGGCCGCGCCGAACGCGGTCACGCCCTGGCCGGTTGTTTGGCCGGCCTTTGTGTCCTTGATGAATAGGTAGAGCGGGTGGCCGTTATAAGTGACCTGCTGCTCGCCGCCCGAGCGGGTGATCGTCGCGAGCTTTGAGGCGGTCAGTCCGGTGCCGGCGGTCGGCTTGCCTTTGGCCAGCAGCGGCGGCCACGCGGTCGCGCACGCGCCCGAGCACGCGCTCTTCGTGCCCGAGTCGGCTTTGAACAGATACAGGGTACGGCCAGTCGAGTTGACCAGGATCGAGCCGAGGCTGCTCTTGGCAACCCGGACGGCCGCAGTCTTGGTGGTCGTAGGCCCGGTCGTTGTCGTCGATGACGCCGGCGCTGGTGCTGGCGCGGCGGTCGCGTTGCCGCCGCCGCCGCAGGCCGCGACGGCCAGAGCGACGAGCGGTATTACCGCAGCGCTGGCGAGGAAGGTGATCGGTCTGGTGCGTGTCATGTCGGTCCTTCTGTCGGGGGAGCATTGACAGTCGCAGCGAGGGGCGGCTGTCGAATCACGCGACGCGTAGTCCTGGACCGGAGAACCTCGTAGTCGCAGGTCAGAACGGCTCGCTTGTGGGTCTGCGGTGCGTGGTGGCGAGCGCGATCGGCAGAGTTACTGCTCGGCAAGTAACCCGAACCGGCGGACCGGGTCCATTGCTGGCGGCGATTCGCGCTCTTTTGCCCCCTCGCGCGGACGCGCTATTGGGTGTGCGCGAGGTGCAGTTGGCAGGGCCGTGTCAGCTCAGACAGCCGTTGCAGGTCGCTGGCTGCTGCCTCTTCGCGGTCGACCGCTGCGCGATATGCGAGGTACGCGCCAGCGCCGTGAGGCGCGTCCGCGTCGAACCACGCGCGCAGCGCGTGCTCGGACTCGACCTCTGCTGCGACCCACGTCATGTGCGCGTCGTCAAGCACGCGGACGGCGATCACGGCCAGGTCGTGGCTGGTGTTGTGGTCGATCTTCGCTGGGATTCTCATGGGATGTTCCTAGGGCATGGTCGGCTCGTCGACAGGAGCGTAGGTGCGCTGCGGATTCGTTCGAATCACGGATCGCGTAGTCACGCGGACTGGGCGAGCTCGTAGTCAAGGGGGTCTCGACACGGGCGGGGGCGCGGTATGGTCGGTGCTGCCATGGTCACTAAGGGGCCGGCAGAGGCGTTGCACGATCGGCTCAGCGAGCGCGAGGCGCTCGGTGGGTTGCTTGCGGCGGTGCGGGGCGGGCAGAGCCGGGTGCTGGTGGTGAGCGGCGAGCCAGGGGTTGGCAAGACGGCCCTCCTGAAGTCGGCGATCGGGTCCGCGTCGGGGTTCCGGGTGATGCGGGCGGTCGGTGTGGAGTCAGAGATGGAGCTTGCGTTCGCGGCGCTTCAGCAGTTGTGCGGGCCGATGCTGGATCGCCTGGAAGGTCTTCCGGCTCCTCAGCAGGATGCGCTGGGCGTCGCGCTCGGGTTGCGTGCAGGGGACGCGCCGGATCGGTTTTTGGTGGGGTTGGCGGCGCTGAGCCTGCTCTCGGAGGTGGCTAAGGAGCGGCCGGTCTTGTGTGTGGTTGATGACGCGCAGTGGCTTGATCGCGCCTCGGCGCAGGCGCTTGTGTTTGTTGCGCGGCGGCTGCTGGCGGAGTCGGTCGCGCTGGTGTTGGTGACGCGTGAGCCGGGCGATGAGCTCGAGGGATTGCCGAGGCTAGCGGTCGAGGGTCTGCGTAATGGTGATGCGCGCGCTTTGTTGGGCTCGGCGGTCCGCGTTCCGTTGGATGAGCGGGTGCGCGAGCGGATCGTCGCTGAGACGCGGGGGAACCCGTTGGCGTTGTTGGAGTTGCCGCGGGGGTTGACGCCGGGAGAGTTGGCGGGCGGGTTCGGGTTGCTGGACGCGTCGGGGTTGTCGGGGCGGATCGAGGACAGCTTTCGGAGGCGGTTTGCGGCGCTCGGGGCGGATACCCAGCGGCTGTTGCTGGTGGCGGCGGCGGAACCGGTCGGCGATCCGGTGCTGGTGTGGCGGGCGGCCGGACGGCTTGGGATCGGGGTCCAGGCGGCGACCGACACCGACGGGCTGCTCGCGATCGGCACGCGCGTGACGTTTCGTCACCCGCTGGTCCGCTCGTCCGTCTATCGCGCCGCGTCGCCTGAGGAAAGGCAGGCCGTGCATCGGGCGCTCGCGGACGCGACCGACCCTGCGGTCGATCCCGATCGCCGTGCGTGGCATCTTGCCCAGGCGACGGCGGGGTTCGATGAGGACGTCGCGTTCGAGCTTGAGCGCTCGGCGGGCCGCGCTCAGGCGCGCGGCGGATTGGCGGCAGCGGCGGCGTTCCTGGAGCGTGCCTCCGCGCTGACGC
>DATNKY010000129.1:0-7789 GCA_035603155.1 Solirubrobacteraceae bacterium | reverse complement strand
TGCCAATCTGGTCACCGGCCTGCGCGCGGCGCTCGACGATCCGCTCCCCGATTACGCGTCCCGGGCGGCGCAACTCCTGGCGCCGTTCAGCCGCGAGGCCGTTGATGCGACCATCAGCGAGCGCGTCGTGCCACGATTGCTGGGTCCGTGATGCCCCTGTCGTTCATCCCGAGCCCGTCCGCGAACGGATTCAGCGTCGGCCCGTTCTTCTTCCACGCGTATGGAATCGCCTACGTGTTCGCCGTGATCGCGGCGATCGTGGTCTCCCGCTGGGGCTGGAAGCGGATGGGCGGCGACCCGGATCTCTGTTACGAGGTCGCGATGTGGGGCTTTCCCGCCGGCCTGATCGGCGGGCGGATCTATTTCCTGATCACGACCCCGAGTCAGATCCCCGATCACTGGTGGGGTCCGTTCGCGATCTGGAAGGGCGGGCTCGGGATCTGGGGCGGGATCGCCGCCGGCGCCGCGGCCGGCCTGTACATCGCCAACAAGCGACTCTCGCGGCCGCAGCTGCGACTGTTCATGGACGTCGTCGCCCCAGGGCTGCTGTGCGCCCAGGCGATCGGCCGGATCGGCAACTACTTCAACCAGGAGCTGTTCGGCGGCCCGACCAAGCTGCCGTGGGGGTTGGAGATCTCCCGCGCGCACCGAGTCGCCGAGCTGGCGCCCAAGTACTGGAATGACACCACCTTCCAGCCGACGTTCCTGTACGAGATCATCTGGAACCTGTCGCTGGCCGGCTTCCTGGTGTGGCTCGTCCAGACCCGCCGCGTGCGCCCGCCCGGGGCGTTCGCGCTGTACGTCGCCGGCTATTCGGGCTTCCGGATCTTCGAGGAGACGCTCCGGATCGACTACTCCACGCACATCCTCGGGCTGCGGCTGAACTTCTTCGTCGCCTTGGTCCTGTGCCTGATCGGGCTCGCCTGGTTCGTCGCGATCCAGACCGGCTGGCATGGGCTCGGCGGGCCGAAGGGCGAGCCGGCGGTCGCCACCGCGGCGACGCCGAAGCGCAAGCCCAGCACGCCGCCGCCGCCACCGCCGCGCCGGGCACGCCGCCAGCGGGCGCGCCGCTAGCCGTTATTCAGGCGTGCGCTCGAGCCCGGGGGCGCAGCGCCGCGACGGCGCTCCACGGCCGGGTGTTGGCGACGGCGTCGGCCGACAGCCACCCGCGCCGCGCCGTCGCGATCCCGTACCGCGCGACCTCGAAGCCGCCGACCCGATGTGCGTCGCAGTTGATCACGATCGGGACCCCGGCCGCGGCCGCCGCACGCGCGTGGACGTCGTTGAGGTCGCGACGGTCGGGCGCGGAGTTGATCTCGAGCATCTTGCCGCTGGCGACGGCCGCCTCGATCACCCGCTCGAAATCGAACTCGTACGGTCTACGCCGTTCGATTTTCCTTCCCGAGAGGTGGCCGATGACGTCGACGTACGGGTTCTCGATCGCGTGCACGATCCGGTCGGTCATCGCCGCCGAGTCCATCGCGAACGACGAGTGGACCGACGCCACGACCCAGTCGAGCTCGGCCAACAGCTCGTCCTCGTAGTCGAGCGACCCGTCGGGGAGGATGTTGACCTCCGAGCCGGCGAGCAGCTCGATCCCGCCGACGGCGTCACTCTTCGACAGCTCGTGGATCCGCTCGATCTGTTCATGGAGCCTGTCTGGCGAGACCTCGTCGCCGAAACCGAAACTCGCCGAGTGGTCGGTGATCGCGAGATAGGTGTAACCGGCATCGCCCGCGGCGAGCGCCATCTCCTCGATCGACGCGGTCCCGTCCGAGGCTGTCGTGTGACAGTGCAGGTCCCCCTTCAGATCGGCGCGCTCGATCAGGTCGGGCAGCGAACCGTTGGCGGCGGCCTCGAGCTCGCCGCGGTTCTCGCGCAGCTCGGGCTCGATGTACTGCAGGCCGAGCAGCTCGTAGACCTCGTGTTCGCGCTCGCAACGGTGCGTCTCGCCGGTCGCGTCGTCGAGCACTCCATATTCAGACACGTGCAACCCCCGCCGCACGGCGCCGTCGCGCAGCGCCATGTTGTGCTCCTTGGAACCCGTGAAGTGCTGCATCAGGTTGCCGAACTGATCGGGCGCGACGATCCGCAGGTCGACCTTCAGCCCCGTATGGGTCCGCAGTCGCACGCCGGCCTCGCCGGGAGTCTGCGCCGATTCCACCAGCTCGAGCGCGGCCGCGGCCTGAGCGAGCGCGAGCGGGTCCCGGGCGGTCGCGATCACGTCGAGATCCTTGACGCTGTCGGTCATCCGCCGTGCCGAGCCTGCGAGCTCGACGCGCTCGGACGCCGGATGCTCGCGCAGCGCGGCGACCAGCTGCTCGCCGACGTTCAGCGCCTTGTTGAGCACGATCCTCCGGGATCGGCCGCCGTCGCCGGCGCCGTCGGCGCGCTCGGCCAGCGCAGCGGTCGCGGCGGCGAGGATGCTCTCCTCGGCCTTCGGGCCAAAGCCCTTGAGCTTGCGGATCTGCTGAGCCTCGGCCGCCGCCGTCAGCGCTTGCAACGAGTCGATCGAAAGCTCCTCGTACAGACGGCGTGCGCGCTTGGGCCCGAGTCCCTGGAGCCGCGTGATCTCGAGGAGCCCGGGCGGGAACTTGGACCGCAGCTTCGCCGCCGCCGGGATCACGCCGTCGTCCGCGAGCGCGATCACCTTCTCCTGGATGACCGCGCCGATTCCGGGGAGCTCCGTGGCGCGCCCCTGTCGCGCGAGCGCGGTCACCGATACCGGCGCGTCGCGAACTGCCTTGGCCGCATTGCGGTAGGCGACGATCCGATGGATGATCGCCCCGTCGAGCTCCGACAGGTCCGCGAGCTCGTCCAGGGCGGCGGCGATTTCGCTGTTCGTCGGCTCGGCCATTACCTTTGTAAGGCTAGCTCGACCGGAACGCTATACTTTCTGAAGTGGCCAACAAGGAGAACGAGATGCCTGGTGAGGTGACAGAGGTAACCGACAACAACTTCGACGCCGAGGTGCTCGAGTCAGAGCTTCCTGTGCTGGTCGATTTTTGGGCGCCCTGGTGTGGGCCTTGCCGCCGCGTCTCGCCGGTCGTCGAAGAGATCGCGGGCGAGCGCGCCGACGTGCTCAAGGTCGTCAAGATGAACATCGACGAGAACCAGCAGACCGCGATCAAGTTCAACATCATGTCGATCCCGACGTTGATGGTCTTCAAGCACGGCGAGCTCAAGAAGACGGTCATCGGCGCCTACCCGAAGCGCAAGCTCGAGGAAGAGCTCGAGCCGGCGTTCGCCTAGCCCCGGACGACGGCGACCTTCAGTTGCGCGCCGTCGATAAGGACTGGTACGACGCCGTCCAGGCTTGCGTAGATGGCGCTCGTCGCGAGCACTTCGCTCGCGATGTAGTCCTGGTGCGCGCGCGCCGCGGCGAGCAGTCGCTCGTCGCCGTCGAGTGTAAGCGAGATCCTGTCCGATACCTGGAATCCGGCCTCCTGCCGGGCGTTCTGCACCACCCGGACGATGTCGCGTGCCCAGCCCTCGCCTCGTAGCTCATCATCGAGCTCGACCTCGAGCGCGACAGCGTGCGAGCCCTCGCGCTCGACCTGGTAACCGGCGAGCGGCTTCATGCTGACGAGCAGGTCATCGGCTCCGAGCTCGTGATCGTGGCCCGTCACGGAAATTGATACCGACTGGCCGTCGCGCAGCGCCGACGCCGCATGGGCCGCGTCCAGGCCGGCGACCGCGGCCGCGACGACCGGCATCTCTGCTCCGAACCGAGGGCCGAGCGTCCGGTAGTTGGGCTTGATCTCGACCTGCCCGAGCTCGTCGGCCTGCGAGACGAAGCGCAGCTCGTGGACGTTGAGCTCCTCGCGCACGAGCTCGGCGACCCGCTCGATCGCCTCACGCTCGGCGCCGGTAGCCACGACGGCCGCCGCCCGCAGCGGCTGTCGGACCTTGAGCTTGGCCTGCGCGCGGGCGGCGAGCCCGAGCCGGACGGTCTCGCGCGCGACCGCCATCGCCTGCTCGAGCTCGAGGTCGCGCCGACCGGCAGCGGGGAAGTCGCACAGGTGCACGCTCGCCTCGCGCCCGTCCAGGTTGTCGTAGATCTCGTCGGCGATGAACGGACAGAAGGGCGCCAGTAGCTGCGCGACCGTCACCAGGCAGCACTGCAACGTCGCGAACGCCGCCGGCGAGCCGTCCCAGAACTCGCGGCGCATGCGCCGCACGTACCAGTTCGACAGGTCATCGACGAACGCCTGGATCGCGCGCCCGGCGCCGGTCGCATCGAAGTTGTCCATTCGTTCGCGCACGACGGTGACGGTTGCGTGCAGCCGCGACAGGACCCAGCGGTCGAGCTCTGACAGCGTGTCGGCCTGGACATCGCGCGGGACTTCGTTCGCGTTCGCGTACAGGACGTAGAACGAGTACGTGTTCCACAGCTGGAGCAGGAACTGCCGCACGGCTTCGCCGATCGCGTCCAGCGAGAAGCGGTAGCCGTCCCACGGGAGCTTGGAGGTGAAGAAGTACCACCGCAGCGCGTCGGCGCCGTAGCGGTCGATGACGTCCCACGGCTCAACCGCATTGCCGCGCGATTTGGACATCTTGCGGCCCTGGTCGTCGAGGATCAGCCCCAGGCAGACGACGTTGCGATACGACGAGCGGCCGTACAGGAGCGTCGAGATCGCCAGCAGCGAGTAGAACCAGCCGCGGGTCTGATCGAGCGCCTCGCAGACGAAGTCGGCCGGGAAGCGCAACTCGAAGTGCTCGTTGTTCTCGTGCGGCGCGTGGAACTGCGCAAACGGCATCGAGCCCGAGTCAAACCAGACGTCGATCACCTCGGGCACGCGGCGCATGTCCTCGCCGCAGTTCTCGCACGCGAACGTGATCTCGTCGACGAACGGGCGGTGCGGATCCTCGAGCCTGACGCCCGACAGCTGCTCGAGTTCATCGAACGAGCCGATCACCTTCATGCAGCCGTTCTCGCATCGCCAAACTGGCAGCGGCGTCCCCCAGTAGCGCTCGCGCGACAGCGCCCAGTCGACGTTGCCCTCGAGCCACTTGCCGAAGCGCCCGTACTTGACGTGCGCCGGATGCCAGACGACCGTCTCGTTTGAGGCGAGCAACCGGTCCTTGATCTGGCTCGTGGCGATGTACCACGACGGCTTGGCGTAGTAGAGCAGCGGCGTGCCGCAGCGCCAGCAGTGCGGGTACGAGTGCTCGTACTCCTCGGCGCGCAGCAGCCGGTCGCGACCCCGCAGGTCCTCGATCAGGTCGAGATCCGCCTCCCTGACGTTGCGCCCGGCGTACGGACCGATCCGCTCGTCGTACGTGCCGTCCGCCTTGACCGGATTGATCACGGTCAGGCCCTGCTGCTCGCCGAGGCGGAAGTCGTCCTCGCCGAACGCGATCGCCGTGTGCACGAGGCCGGTGCCGTCGTCGGCGGTGACGAAGTCGGCCGGCAGGACTGTGTGGCCCTTGGGCCCGTACGCCTCCGACGTGATGTACGGGAACGGCGGTTCGTAGCGTGTCCCTACGAGCTCCGAGCCGGGAAACGCGTCGAGGATCTCTGCGTCCTCGCCGAGCACCCGCTTCACCAGCGCCTGCGCGACGATCTGCACGGGCGAGTGGGGGACATGCGCGCGCACATAGATCAGGTCGGGGTGGACCGCGACGGCGGCGTTTGAGACCAGCGTCCAGGGCGTCGTCGTCCAGACAAGCAATTCGTCGCCCTTCTGCGCCGCGCCGGTCGATTCGGTCACCGGCAGCCGCACATAGACCGACGGGTCGATCACGTCCTGATAGACGTCAGGCTGACCCAGCTCGTGGCTTGAGAGCGTGACCTGATCGCGCGGGCAGTACGGGACGACCTTGAGCTTCTCATACAACAGCCCCTTGTCGTCGATCGTCTTCAGCGCCCACCAGACCGACTCGATGTAGTCGGGATCGAGCGTCCGGTAGGCGTCATCGAGGTCGATCCAGAAGCCGATGCGCTCGGTCAGCCGGTTCCACTGCTCCACGTGACTGAGCACCTTCTCGCGGCAGCGGGCGTTGAACTCGGCGATCCCGTAGACCTCGATGTCCTCCTTTGACTGCATTCCGAGCTCTGCCTCGACCGCGAGTTCGACCGCGAGCCCGTGACAGTCCCAGCCGCCCTTGCGCTCCACGTAGTGACCGGTCATGGTCCGATAGCGCGGGAAGATGTCCTTGAACACGCGGCTCAGGACGTGATGCGTGCCAGGGTCGCCGTTCGCGGTCGGCGGTCCCTCGTAAAAGCCCCACTGGGGCGCGCCCGTGCGCCGTTTGATCGACTCGGCGAACACCTCGCGCTCGCGCCACCGCTCGAGCACCCGCTCCTCGAGCGCGGGGAACGATGCGTGGGCGTCAACGGGTCGGTGCGGTGCGCCAGCCATGGGCGCAGGATTCTAGGAACCCGCCGCCTGCGCTACATGCTGACCGAGCGTGGAGAGCCGGCTCCGCCGATGCGTGGCGTTTCCTGTCCGGGCGCCCTGCGCTCGGTCTCGACCATCTCGACGATCCGGCGTTGAGCATCGCGCGCGCCGGCCGGCAGGACGCGTGCTCCGCTCGTACGCATGCGCATCCGGGGGCCGCCGCGGCGGTACACGGCAACGGGCATCGCGCCCGCCGCGAGCCTGATCGCGTAGGCCCACCGCGCGACGCTGTCGTCATCGAGGTGGGATCCTGCGACCACGATTAGGTTGGGACGATGTATCGAGACCGCATCGCCGATCCCCGCGACACCACGAGCCGAGAGGCTCAGCACGTTGACTCCCGCGCGAGCGCAGAACAGCTCGAACGCGCGGATGTACGGGGTATCGGGGTCGAGCTCGTCACGTGCCGCGTCGCCGACGACGATCGAGATCGGGCGTACCGGTGGCGGCGCGAGGCGCGTCGCTCGCCGCAGCCAATCGCTCGCCCAATGCGCCGTGAATGCCCACGCTGCGGACTCGACCCCGAAGCGGCGGTTGACCTCCTCGAGCGTCGGCAGCAGCACCTCCTCGACCGAGCGATCGACCGACCGCAGCGCGAGCGCAGCCTCGATCGCCTGGTCGGCGCGCTCGCTCTCGTAGGAGACCAGCGCCCCGACGAGCGAGTTCGCGTCGGCCGCCAGGCCCTCTCGCGCGCGGGAAACCGCCGACGAGATCGACAGTCCCTCCTGCAGCGCGTCACGCAGCGCGGCGATCTCGCCGTGAGTGAAAAGGCGGTGCTTGCCGGGCGAGCGTTGCGGCTTCGGGAAGCCGAATCTGCGCTCCCAAGCGCGTAGCGTGTTGGGACTGACCTTCAGCAGCGCCGCTGCTTCGCTTGTCTTCAGGTAGCGCATTTGTCCAGCAAGTTGGAGACTAACGTTGCGGAGCCAGCCTATACAACTTAAAATTGCACGAAATTACGGGTGAATACGACCGAAAAGTGGTGCAAACATTCGGTCGCGACCTGGGCCCCCCGCAGAGGAGCTCGACGGAGCTCCCGCCCGTACGCCGCGCACTTCATCCACGGGAGGTGAGTAGCTTGCATTTTCGGACCTGGTAGCTAGCGACGCGCGCCGTCGACAAGACGATTTGAGACTCCTACTGCGCCGGACTTGGCGCTAAGTTCTGACCATGACTGCGACAAGCAGTCCGGGCCGTTTCCGTGTTCCCACGGTCCTGTTGGTGTGCGGGCTTTTACTCTCCGTGATCGCAGCCGTGCTCCAAGCCGGTTCCGACCGCGCACCGCACAACGGGCTGAGCATTGTGCTCGGCGTCGCGGCGTTCGTCTCGGGCTACACGATGGTGTCGCTCGGTGGACGGACCGGCGTCTCGGCGGCGTTCATCGTCGT
>DATNKY010000406.1:0-2520 GCA_035603155.1 Solirubrobacteraceae bacterium | reverse complement strand
CTTGGCGTAGAGGTTCCGCGCGCGGTGCACGCAGCAGCGTTGGCGGTCTGACGCCGGCCAGCACTGCTCGATCGCCTTCGTCAGCCCGGGCGCGCCGTCGGCGACGATCAGCATCGGCGCCCCCAGCCCACGCGAGATGAGATCCCGCCCGAAGGTCTGCCAGTCCTCGAACGATTCACGCATCCCGAGCGCCACTGACAGCAGCACACGCTCGCCGTCCTCGCTAAACCCCCACGCGACCAGCACGCCTTCCTTGCGCCCGTTTGGCCGCACAGCAATGAACGTCGCGTCGAGGAACAGCGCGACCAGCCGAACCTCATACAGATCACGCTGGCGAAACGCTTCAAAGCGTTCCTTGAGCTCCTCGCAGATCCGCGACGCGGTGGACTTCGACAGCTTCCCCAGCCCGGCCTGCTCACACAAAGACTCGACGTCACGCATCGATAGGCCGCGGACGAACGCGCCGATCACCAACGCTTTCAATGGCTCGGTCCGCAACAACTTCGGCGTCCTTGGGAACAGCTTGGACGCGAACGTCTCCGCCGCCTGGCGGACCTGCGGGATCTCGACCGCGAGCTCCCCCTCCGCGGTCTGCACCCGCCGCGGCCGGAACCCGTTGCGCAGGCCGGTCTCCTCCTCGGGCTGCTCGCCCTGATCGGCAGGCCGGCGCTGATACCGAGCGCGACCCAGCCACGCGTCGAACTCATCCTCGACCGCCCGCTGGATGATCAACCGGGCGCCGAGCCGACCGAGCTCGCCCAGCATCTTCTGCGGGTCACCAGCCATCCCCCTAGACAACAGCTTGTCGATCTCAGCTTGTATCTCCGCCGACGGCGGTACGGTGCGTCTCACGGCGTAGGCCTCCTTCATCGTCTGCCAGGACTTGAGGGAACCTACGCCGTCGCTCTGACAGCACCCGACGCCTATTTACAGCAGTTCTGAGACGCGACCCGCTAGTGCGCGAGCCCTCAGCATTGGCGAAAGCAGGTCTTGCGGCATGCAGCGGGTCCGGGTGCTGAGGACTGCCGCTGACTCCGCTTAAGTGTGCGGTCAGGAGGCTTCGGTGATGCTGTAGCCGAGTCCGGGGGTGGTATGGATGATCTCTGGCTGGCCGAGTTTGCGTCGGAGTCGAGCGATGGTGACCTTGACGGTGTTGGTGAATGGGTCGGCGTTTTCGTCCCAGGCCTGCTCGAGGAGCCTCTCTGCGCTGAGCGCGCCGGGGCTGGCTTTGAGCAGGGCCTCGAGCACTCCGCGCTCTTTTGGGGTCAGCTCGATGGTTTGTCCGTCGCGGGTGACGGTGCCGGTGAGCGGATCGAGTTCGATGCCGGCGGCTTGGAGGATCCGGGAGCGGGCGGCGGGTTTTCGGCGGGCGAGCGCGCGGATGCGCAGGACTAGCTCGGGGAAATGGAAGGGTTTTGGAAGGTAGTCATCGGCGCCGAGGGCGAGCCCTTTGACACGGTCGCCGGGGGCGCCGGCGGCGGTGAGCATCAGGATCATCGGCGGATCTTCGCTGTCGATGATGATCTGGCAGAGCTGATCGCCGTGGATGCCGGGGAGGTCGCGGTCGAGGACGACGACCTCGTAGGGGTTAAGGTTGACCTTCGACATCGCCTCGGGCCCGTCGTATGCGACGTCGACGGCGATTCCCTGGTCGCGCAGTCCTTCTGCGATCCGGTTGGCGTGGCGAGGCATGTCCTCGACGACGAGCACCCTCATGTGGCGGCGACCGCGAGCCGTTGGATGGTTGCAGCTGGGAGGGTGATCTGGACGCGGAGACCGCCGTCTGCGCGGGCTTGGAGTTCGAGGCTGCCTGCGTGCGCGGCGGCGACGGCGGCGACGATCGACAGCCCGAGCCCGTGGCCGTTCTGCGATCCGGTTCGGTCCTGCCTGAGGCGTTTGAACGGTTGGGCGAGCTGCGCAACGGCTTCCTGGTCGAGCATCGGGCCGCTGCTGTCGATCATCACTCGCGCCCGATGGTCGTCAAGCCGTGTGAGCCTGAGCTCGATCGAGCCGCCCGGCTGGTTGTGGCGCACCGCGTTCTCGATCACGTTTTCGATCATGCGCGCCAGCAGGGTGGCGCTGCCGACGACCTCGACAGCGTCGAGTTGCGTCTCAACGCTGAGCCCCTTGGCGGCGATCTGGCTGGCGCGGGCGCTGAGCGCGGCTGTGACGAGCGGCTCAAGCGCGACGCGGTTGTGCTCGTCGAGCGGCCCATTTTGGGCCCGGGCCAGGGTGAGGAAGCATTCCAGCAGCTGGTCGGCGTGGTCGAGATCGACGCGCAGCTCGGCGTCAAGCTCGTGGGTCTGCGCTGACACGCCGCCGGGCTTCGCGATCGCGACGTCGAGGGTGGTGCGCATCATCGCCAGCGGAGTGCGGAGCTCGTGCGAGGCGTTTGCGACGAACCGTCGCTGCGCCTCAAACGCGGTCTCCAGGCGTGCCAGCAGCTGGTCGATCGTGTCGGCGAGAAGGCGCAGCTCATCCTTCGGGCCCGGCATCGCGAGGCGCTCGTGCAGGTTCGTA
>DATNKY010000320.1:0-2426 GCA_035603155.1 Solirubrobacteraceae bacterium | reverse complement strand
CCGTCAGGCCACGGCGGACGAACTCGGCGCTTGCCGGGCCGCGCGGGGCGGTGCTCGAGAGCGTGATCACGATCTGAAGTTCCTGGGCATCGGGATGCAGCCGCAGCAGATCGGCGGCGACGAGATTCGTGACCCCCGGAGCAAGGCCCGCGTTCATCAGCACGGTGCCACGGGCGCCTCCCGCCACCGCGCGCAGCGCCCGGCCGGCCGCGGCCGGAAGCGCCGAGGTGTTGATCAATAGACCACCGCGCTCGAGCACCGCGCGCTCGGCCCACAATCTGGGATGCGGCACCGTGTTGACGACGAGATCGTTGCCCCTCAGCGCGGCGGCGATGCAATCGCGCCGATCGAGGTCGACCTTGAGCTGGCCCGCCGCGGGCCGTCGCGCGGCGCCTTGGACCTCCCAGCCGGCAGCGGCGAACGCCCGCGCGGTGAGGGTTCCGAGTACCCCGCGCGCCCCGATGATCAGCACGCGGCTTATCCGCCCGCCCCCGAAAATGCCGTCCGAATCGGTTCGCGACGCTCCATGAGGGCGATCGTACGTCCCGTTTGGTCCGGCTGGGAAGGTCCAACCGAGCCCCAGATCGGCGGACCAATTCCGGAAGCTATGCCCGGCGCGCGGCGGTTCGCAGTCCCTCGGGCCCGTCGCCGCTCGGGCCTTGCGAGCCCGCTCAGGCGCCGTGCGCCGCGGACGCCAGCTCGCGCACCGCGCGGGAGATCGCCTGCTCGCTGACTAGCCCGTAGCCGAGCAGCAGCGCCGGACCGAACGGCGCCGTCATCGCGCAGTGGTTGTGCAGGGTGTGGATCGCGACGCCGCGCCCCGCGGCAGCGTCGGCGATCGCCGATTCGTCGGTCCCCTCCGGGAGCCACGCGATCAGATGCAGCCCAGCTGAGGCGCCGCCGATCGAAGCCTCCGGGAGGAAGCTCGCGAGTGCCTGCACCAGCGCGTCGCGTCGCGCGTGGTAATGGCGGCGAGTCCGGCGCAGGTGGCGATCGATCTCGCCGCGTTCGAGTAGGGCCGCGTACGTAGCCTGCGAATGCACGCTGGGCATCGCGCGGGTCACCCCGTGCTGTGCCGCGAGCTCGCCGACGAGATGGCTCGGGACCAGCAGCCACCCGACCCGCAGGCCGGGCGCGAGGGTCTTGCTCGCCGTCCCGACGTACGCGACGCAGTCGGGCGCGAGCCCCTGCAGGGAGGCGATCGGCTCTCGGTCGTACCGGTACTCCGCGTCGTAGTCGTCCTCGACAACGAGCGTCCCGTGGCGGCGGGCCCACGCGATCAGCTCGGTTCGGCGCCCCGGGGCGAGGACGGTGCCGGTCGGATACTGGTGGGCGGGAGAGACGACGACCGCGTCGGCGCCACTGGCCTCCAGATCGCCGGCGCGCAGGCCTCCCCCGTCGACCGCTATCGCCACGACGTCGAGCCCGGACTGCGAGATCGATCCCGGGATCGCCGGCCAGGCCGGGTCCTCGACTGCGATCCGCTTGGCTCCACGCTGACGCAGGACCTGCCACAGCAGCGACAGTCCGTGCGTCGCCCCCGCGGTGATGAACATCCGTTGCGGATCGGCGACCACCGCGCGGACCCGTCCGAGATAGTCGCTGAGCGCGACCCGCAGCTCGCGCAGGCCGCGCCTGGACCCGTAGGTGAACGCCGCGTCTGGCAGCTCGCGCAAGACCGAGCTCATCGCCGACTGCCACTGCGCGCGCGGAAAGAACGACAGGTCGGGGATCCCGCTGCGCAGGTCATACCGGATCGGCCGGGCGATGGCGGACGATGCCCGCGGCGCCGGAGGCTGCTGTGCCAGACCGTCCGCGACTCTGGTCCCATCCCCGGGGCGGGCGATCAGATAACCCTCGGCGACGAGCTGCGCGTAGGCCTCGACGACAACGCCCCGCGAGACCGCCAGCTCATCGGCGAGCGGCCTGCTCGGGGGCAGCTTTGACCCGGCACGGAGCCTGCCGGCTCTGATCGCGTCCCGCAGCTGGCGTTCGAGCTGCGCCCGCAACGGCGCGTCTCGATCCAAGACGAGGTGGATGTCCATCGCTGTGACCGGTGATCGTAGAGCGCGACGATCCGGCTTGGTCCTTCCCGCTGTCCGATGATTGGACCTTCTCAGAGGGCCATTGGCGACCTACCGTGGTCCGACGATGAGTGCGACAGATGTCAAGATCCGACCCGAGCAGGCCGACGAGCTGATCGCCCTGTACTGCGACTGGCGCGAGGAGTGCGTCATCGTCGAGGCGGCGTACGACCGCTTCGACGCCGCCTCACCGCCTGACCGTGCACTCGCGTTCGCCGCCTACGAGGCGTCGCTCGAGCGCGAGGAGTCGGCCGCGGCGCGGTACGAGGCCCAAATCGTCCTGATCATGTGTGCGGCCACGGCCGAGCGCGTGTTCACCGCTCCCCGTCAACCCCCGGAAGA
>DATNKY010000137.1:0-3498 GCA_035603155.1 Solirubrobacteraceae bacterium | reverse complement strand
CTGGTACTCGCAGGAGTTTCGCCCCTACATGCCGATGGTGCTGCTCGCCGCCGCCAGCCTGCTGGCGTTTGCGCAGGCGCGCGAGCGCCCAACCCGCGGGACGCTGATCGCATGGGCGGTCATATGCTCATTGGCGCTCGCTGATCACTACTACGCGCTGCTGGTCGTGGTGCCCGAGGCGGTGTGGCTGCTCGCAGACCACCGGCGCTCGCGGGGTCTGTGGCTCCCGATCGCGTTCGTCGCGATCTGCGGGGTGGCGCTGCTGCCGCTCGCGGTCAGCCAGAACTCGAGCGGCAACGCGAGCTGGATCCATCCGATCCCACTGGTGCCACGGCTCGCGCAGATCGTGCCGCAGTTCCTGGTCGGCTTTCAGGCGCCGTCGGCGCGTGCGCTCGAACGGATCGTCGAGGTGTGCGTTCTGATCGCGTTCGTCCTGCTCGCGGTCCGCGCTGACCGCCGTGAGCGTCGTGGCGCGTTCGTGGCAGCGACGATCGCACTGTCGGGGTTCGTCCTCAACCTGCTGCTGGTCGCCGGTGGCATCGATGACCTGATCACGCGCAACCTGCTCGCGCTGTGGCCGCCGGCGGCGATCGTCGTCGCCACGGGTCTGGGCGCGCGGCGCGCCGGCCGGCTCGGCATCGCCGCAGCGGTCGCGGTGTGCGCGACCGGCGTGATCGCGGTGATCGGCGTGGACGTCGATCGTGGCTTCCAGCGCCCAGACTGGCGCGCGGTCGGGCGGGCGCTCGGAGCCGAGCCGCCGCGCTCGGTGAGCGAACGCGCGATCCTGGTCCAGAACTACCGCGACCTGCTGCCGCTATCGCTGTACTTGCACGGCCTCCACTGGCTCGGCCACTCTTCGGCGCGCGTCTCCCAGTTCGACGTCGTCTCGGTCAAGGCGCCGCGAGTGCCGCTGTGCTGGTGGGGTGCTGCGTGCAACCTGACCACATCGACGATCCAGCGAAACTACGCGATCGGGGGCATGCGCACGGTCTCGCGCCGGCAGGCGCTTCAGTTCACCGTCCTGGAGATGGCGTCCTCCAAGCCGGTGCTGGTGACGCCGGCGTCCGTCGCCGCCGCACTCAAGACGACGCGTTTTCGCCACGACGAGCTGCTGGTCCAGAGGCGGACATGAGCGCGGTGACCTCGTCCGGAGCTAGCTTTCGGTAGGCGCCGGGGCGCAGGTCGCCGAGCTCGAGGGGACCGAAGGCGACCCGCTCGAGCGACGTCACGCGATGCCCGACGTGCTCGAACATCCGCTTGACCTGCCGCTTTCGGCCCTCGTGGATCGTCAGCTCGACCGTGTCGGCGGACACGCGCCGTACCCGTGCGGGCGCGGTCCTGCCGTCATCGAGCACGACCCCATCCCGCAGCGCGGCCAGCGCCCGGCCGGACAGCGGCGCTCGTGAGAGGCGTGCCCGGTAGGTCTTGGGCACCTCGAAGCTCGGATGCGTGAGCCGGTGTGCGAGCTCGCCGTCGTTGGTCAGCAGGATCAGCCCGGTGACGTCGATGTCGAGCCGGCCAACCGGGTACAGGCGCAGTTCGGAGTCGACCAGCGACACGACCGTTGGCCGTCGCTGGGGATCGCGCGCCGTGCTGACGACGCCGGCGGGCTTGTTGACGGCGTACACGACCCGCTTCGGTGCGGCGGACACCCGCGATCCGTCGACCGTCACCGCGTCTGCCCGACCGACGTCGCGGGCCGGGTCGAGCACCCTTTCGCCGCCGACGCTGACCCGCCCGGCCCGGATCATCTGCTCGGCGCCGCGCCGCGAGGCGACGCCGGCCCCCGCGAGAAATTTCGCCAGGCGCATCGCGATGGCACCATAGAGAGACGATGAACTCCGAGCTGTTGCAACAAACGCTGAGCGAGCTGGGCGAGCCTGGCTATCGCGAGCGCCAGATCCGCAGGTGGGTGTCGCAGGGCGCCACGAGCTTTGACACGATGACCGACCTGCCGCTCGCGTTGCGCTCGGCGCTCGAACAGGCGGTGCCCTTCTCGACCCTGACGCTCGAGCACGAGGCCCGTTCGAGAGACGGCACGATCAAGGCGCTGCTGCGGACCGCGGACGGGCGCCCGCTCGAGACGGTGCTGATGAGCTATCGCGATGGCCGTCGCTCGCTGTGCCTCTCATCGCAGTCTGGCTGTCCGCTGACGTGCACGTTCTGCGCGACCGGGCAGATGCGCTTCGGGCGCAATCTGACCGCGTCGGAGATCGTCGACCAGGCCCTTCACTTCCGGCGGCCACGCGCTCCGGGCGCCGCGGCCGCGAGCGTCGACCATGCCGTGTTCATGGGTATGGGCGAGCCGATGATGAACATCGACGCGGTCCTCGAAGCGTGCGCGCGGCTGCCCGAGATCGGGATCAGCAACCGGCACACGGCGATCTCGACGATCGGCTGGATCCCCGGCATCGAGCGCCTCGCCGCCGACCCCAGGCCGATCCGGCTCGCGCTGTCACTGCACGCCGCCGACCCGGAGCTGCGCTCGCAGCTGATGCCGGTCAACGACCGCTACCCGCTCGCCGACGTCCTCGCGGCCTGTCACGCCTATTACGAGAGCAAGCGCCGGATGGTGTTCGTCGAGTACGTGATGCTCGCCGGTGTCAACGACTCGTTCGCCCAAGCCCAGGCGCTGGCGGGCCTGCTCGACCCGCGCCGGTTCAAGATCAACCTGATCCCTTACAACCCGACGGGCTCTCAATACGAGGGCTCGAGCCCGAAGGCGATCGATGCGTTCCGGGCCGAGCTCGAACGCCACGGACTCAGCGCGACGGTGCGCGTCACTCGCGGGCGTGACATCGACGCCGCCTGCGGGCAGCTGGCCGCCGCACGCGCCGCGGCGTGAGACCGCCGGCAGTCGCGTGAGCGCGCTGCCGCGGCGGCTCACCGCGCAGCTGCTCGCGGGGCGTCCGGCACGCGACCCCGTCGACGCCGTCCGCCGTCTCCTCGCCGTCCAGGGCCAGGACCCGCGTGGAGCGCGGCTCGCGATCCGCGCGCGGACCAGCGGCGTGCGGGCCGACGACGTCGACCGCGCGCTGACGCACGACCGGTCGCTGCTGATCACGTGGCTGAACCGCGGCACGCTGCACCTGGTCGCGAGCGAGGACTATTCCTGGTTGCACGCGCTGACCGCGCCGGCGCTCGCGACCTCGAACCGGACCCGGCTGGCCCAGAGCGGCGTCAGCCCCGACCAGGCCGAGCGCGCGGTCGCGCTGGTGGAGCGCGAGCTGGCCGCCAACGGCCCGACGACCGGACCGGCGCTGCGCGAGCGGCTGCGCAGCGCGGCGATCCCGACAGACGGCCAGGCCTTCGTCCACGTGATGTTCGACGCTTCACTGCGCGGCAGTGTCGTGCGCGGGCCGATGATCGGCCGCCAGCACGCGTACGTGCTGGTCGGAGACTGGCTGCCCGGCGGCGCCCGGAAGGCCGCCGTCGACCGCGGCGCGGGGCTGGCCGAACTGGCGCGGCGCTATCTCGCCGGTCACGGCCCGGCCGACG
>DATNKY010000610.1:0-2888 GCA_035603155.1 Solirubrobacteraceae bacterium | reverse complement strand
CGGGTGCGCGAAGTCCTCGGCGCACCGGGAGCTCAGCTCGAGGCGACGGTTCGCGCCGAAGGCGAGGCACGCCTCGGGTTTGACTTCTCGCACGTACGTATTCATGCGGACGAGGACGCGGCGCGTTCCGCGGAAGGCATTTGTGCGCGTGCTTACACGGTCGGCAGCCATATCGTCTTTGGGCGCGGCGAATACTCTCCGCGAACGTCCGAAGGCGCACGAGTGCTGCTGCACGAGCTGGTTCACGTGGTTCAACAGTCAGGGGTCGTGGACCCGTCATCGGTAAGCGGCGTGACTGATCGTGGCGAGGTCAGTGAGCGCGAGGCGCGAGATCTCACCCACCGCATGCTGACCGAGCGCGGGCCGGCGCGAGCCGGCAGGACGAGGATCCCGATGATCGCGCCCTTGGACAGCCATATGCTCGAACCGGAGCGCGAGGGCGCTCGGGCACGCCGAGCTCGGCCGCTCCCGGCGCGGCTCGGCAGGACGAGGATTCCGATGATCGCACGCTTGGACAGCCATACGCTCGAACTGGAGCGCGAGCGGCGCGAGGACGCTCGGGCACGCCGAGCTCGGCTGCCCCCGGCAGCGGATCCGCTCGATCGCTTGCTCGACGAAGCGCTGCGAGGGTTCCCGGCCCTCCCTCCGGAGCGCGTTGTCCCTGGGGACCACGATCAGCAGGAGCGAACGGTCGAGCGGTTCGACTACCGAGTTCAATGGGAGCGCATCAAAGGCAAGATCACGCGAATTGCTGAAGATGCGGAAGCCCGCGAGATGAGCACGCTCACAGGCGCGGCAAAGCCAGCCCATCCGGCCGCCGCGCTTGTCGACTACTGGCACAAGCATTTCATCATCTCGTTCTACGACATCCTGATCGACAGGGGCGGAGGCCTCCGCGAGCGGCTCCTGCGTCAACTTCAGGCCAAGGAAGCCAAGCTCATAAAGGCTGCTCGTAACGACCTCGTCGTCCAGACGACCGCCGTTCGGCATGACACTGAGCAGCTGTGGCAAAAGACCGTCGAGCTCGCCGCTGACCGCTTTGTCGTCCTCGCAGCCAATGAAGCGCGGTTCTTGACTGTCAGGCAGCGAACGGCTCCCATGTCTCCACAGGTGACGGGCTTGCCGAAGGCTGCTGAACCTGAGGCTGTCGCCTCGGCGAACAAAGACACCATGTCCGCTGACTCGGCGCCGGTCGCCCGTTCGGTGGTCACGTTCATCAAACAGCTTCAGGTCGAATCCGCTCTGGCAGTGGTCGCCTCTAACTACGGCGGTCACGAGCTCGCCAACCCGCGAATCTCGAGCGGAGCCGATGCGGGCAAATATTCCTTCGACGTTCATCTCGAGGACTTCATCGCTACCAACGATGACGGCTTTTTCGATCCGGCGCGGATGATCGCGTTCTTCAAGGCGGTCGACCGCGCGGCGCGTAAGACCGAGATCGCGTGGAATGCCATCTACAACGACTTTACCGTCGCACAGACGATCAACGAGGCCTTAGGTACCCGGCACATCACATTCTCCGGCGGCCGGCGTATCACCTACGGCGGGGGCAAGACCACGGTCGTTCAGCACGGCCCAGCGCCGTACGTCCTGCACGTACACTTCAACATCATGCCGCTCAGTGACAAGATTTGGGGGCGATCATGGATCAATCCCCCATCTCCCGACGACGATGAGTCACTGGAAACCCGTCCGCAAGACCTCCTGCGAGACGACGAGCGAGTCTCGAGACCGCAGCCCTAAGTTCAGCGAGGGGGGCCTGTCGCACGAGGATATTCAACCGCGGCCTCCTCATCGGTCAAACCGCGGCAAGCACGGAGCCCGCAAGCTCTGCAGGATGTCATACAGATACGGCGGGATCGACCGACTTGGTCCCCACCACCTCCGAGAACGCTCGGACTCAGGCGAGCGTTCTCCGCCCACATGCGACACACACACACACACACAACGTCCGGCCCGCTCGAGTCAGCGCCCGCGAACGTGACCCGCGGCCATTCGCCCGAATTCGAAGCCTGCGGTTGCGGTCGTCACGACTGGGTCCTGCGCGGCGAATTCGCGCAGCGCCTGTTCGTCATCTGTCTCGACGACCGCGAGACCGTAGGAATCCGCGTCCGTCAAAATTGGCCCTAACACGACCATGTCGCCGCAGTCGAGGTAGGGGCGCCAGTGGGCAGCGTGGCGATTCATGATCTCGCGCTCTGAGTCGGTCATCGTCTGGGCAAAGTTCGGACGCGGGGCGATGAGGCGCAGTACGAACGTGGGCATGCGGGGACTGTACGCCAGGCGACAGTCATCCCCACGCGCGCCTGTGCTGTGTGCCCGCGCCCGCGTGGCCGATGCAACCGCGCGATCCTGCCGGCGCTCGTCTCCCGCGCGTCATTTCGGCGCTCGCGATCGTCGGCCGCGGCGCCGATGATCAGCCGGCCCGGCGTATGTCCGTCGGCGTTGCGATCGTGCCGTCCGCCGCGGAGTCGACGCGCCCTTTCGTGGCAAAGCACAAGCCAGCCTCGAGCGTCTCGGGCGGGAAGAGCGATCGTCAGGTGTCGGCCAGTGCTAGCCGGCCGCGCGGCCGGAGCAAGCGATTCCGGCGGACGCGCATCTGGCGAATCTCGAGACTGCGTGCGCCGCCCCGGGGCGGCCCTGGTTCGGTGATTCCGCGGGTATCGCGGCAGTCACCCTCCGGGAGCTCGAGGCGAGCGCAAAGGTGGCAATGCACTCGCGCGGTGCCGGCGATCGGGGCGAAGGAGTCATCGCCAACGCGATCGTGAGCTCGGAGGCCATGCGAAACGCGAATGCAATCGTCGCGACTGGCGCGCTCAGTTCGTGACTGCCGACCGGTAGGGGCGGAAGAACTCGCGCAGCTCCTCCGCATAAAGCTGGGGTTCCTC
>DATNKY010000160.1:0-4434 GCA_035603155.1 Solirubrobacteraceae bacterium | reverse complement strand
GCGAGCGAGTCGGAGTTGAACACGTAGTTGTTTGAGTAAAGGACGGTCAGTGTCCCGTTGGGCAGCTTGCTAGGCAGCTTGGCCGGCACCGACACGGATGCGCTCTGCGAGTGGGCTCCGGATCCGCAGCCGGCCACAAGTACAGCGGCTGCGATCGTGATCCCGACGGCCCGTCCCGGGATCGGCAACTTCATCAATCTACCTCCGAATTGGTCTCTCCTCCTGGCCCGGCCGGTCGGCGTCCGGGTCTGGGGCGCGTGAGCCCCGTCTACTGTGAGTCAGCTCCTTTCCGAGGCAAGTGCCGCCTCGTTGTCGGTCGGCGTGCTGGTGTGTGCTTGATCGCTCCCCACGGACAACACGTTCTGCTCCGTGCGTGCGTCGAACAGATGTAGATGCGCCGGGTGAAGCGCCAGCTCCACCTTGTCGCCTGACCCCACGCCCGAGCGAGGCGGGAAACGTGCGGTCAGCGGCCGATCGGCCACGTGCGCGACGACCAAGGTTTCTGATCCGAGCGGCTCGACGACGTCGACGGTGGCCGACAGTCGAACCGCGTGCGAGGCCGGCGCGTCGTCCACCCACCTCAGGTCCTCCGCACGGACTCCGATCGTAAGCTCCGATTCGCGCTCCAAGCGCTTCAGCGCCGCCGCGTGCTCGCCCGAGACCTGCGTGCGCGTCCCAAGCCACTCGATCGCGGGCACGCCATCTTCGCTGCACAGACGACCCGGGGCCATGCTCATCGTCGGCGAGCCGATGAACGACGCCGAGAAGAGGTTGGCGGGCCGGTCATAGATCTCTTCGGGCGCGGCGCACTGCTGCAGCAGGCCGTCGTTCATCAGCGCGATCCGGCTGCCCATCGTCATCGCCTCGATCTGATCGTGCGTGACGTATACGGTCGTGATCCCGAACCGCTCGTGAAGGCGCTTGATCTCGGCGCGCATCTGTACGCGCAACGCCGCGTCGAGGTTCGATAGCGGCTCGTCCATCAGGAACGCCTTCGGACGGCGCAGCAGCGCGCGCCCGAGCGCGACCCGCTGGCGCTGACCGCCCGATAGCTCGGACGGGCGCCGCTCGAGCAGCATGTCGATGTCGAGCATCTTCGCAACGTCGTCGACCTGCGAACGGATCGAGTCGCGCTTCTCGCGGCGGACCTTGAGACCGAACGAGAGGTTCTTGAGCACGGTCATGTGCGGGTACAGCGCGTAGCTCTGAAAGACCATCGCGAGATCGCGGTCCTTGGGCATCTTCGTGTTGACGGGCTCGCCGTCGATGTACACGGTTCCGTACGTCGGCCGCTCGAACCCGGCCAGCATCCGCAGGCTCGTCGTCTTGCCGCACCCAGATGGACCGACGAGCACGAGAAATTCGCCGTCAGCGATGTCGAGCGTCAGCTCGTTGACCGCGATGACAGGACCGAAAAGTTTGGATACGCCCTCAAATCGAACCGCTGACATCTCTCACTTCCTCCGCTTCACGTCTTGATACCGCCGGCGAATGTGAACGCGCCCGACAGCTTCCGGGATACGAGCAGGTAGATCGCGATCACCGGAATCGCAAACAGGATCGAGTAGGCGGCCAGGTCACCGAAGTTCACCTGGCCATTCGCAGTCAGGAACTGGTAGATCGCGATCGACCCTGGTGTGTCGGCGGGGTTGGAGTCGAGCACGAGCGGGATCACGAACGCCCCCCACGCGCCGATGAAGGTGATCATCGAGGTCGCGATGATCCCGGGCAGCGCCAGTGGCACGACGACGCGCGTCATCGTCGTGAAGTTCCCGGCTCCGTCGATCTGCGCCGCCTCCTCGAGCTCGATCGGAACCTGATCGATGAAGTTCTTGATCAGCCAGATCGCGAACGGCAGTGACGTCGCGGCGATGAACAGTGACGTGTAGAACTTCGAGTCCAGCCAGTTGAAGCGCACGAACAGCTGGTAGGTCGGCACGAGCAGGATCGTCACCGGCAGTCCGCTCATGAACAGGACCACGAGCATGAACGTCCGCTTGAAGGGAATGTGGCGGCGCGAGAGCGCGTAACCGGCGAACAGCGCGACGACCGTCGTGACGATCGTCGAGACGGCCGCGATGTAGAAGCTGTTCCAGAACGGCTTCAGATTCGTGCCGGTCAGCTCGTGCTTGTAATGGATCAGTGACAGGTTCGGCAGCCGCAGCGATGCGGTGGCGGTCTTGTCAAATGACGCGAACACCAGCCACAGCAGCGGCACGAGGAACGCCGCTCCGAGGACGATCAGCAGTCCGTTGGCCGAGACCGTGCCCGCCGTCAGCCGCTTGTAGCGGTTCGGTGACGGCGACGGCGGCTTGACCGCGATCGGTGGCGTCAGCGGTGCCTGTTCGGTGCTCGCGCTCATCACTTATTGAGCTCGGGCCGCAGGTGGCGGACGTACAGCAGCGAGAACAGGCCGCCGAGCACGATCAGGGCCAGCGCGATCGCGGTGCCGTAGCCGAGCTCGTTGAACTGGAACGCCTCGATGTAGCTGTAGACGGGGAGGATCGCGGTGTCGTTGCCGGGCCCTCCCTGGGTCATCGCGAAGATCAGCGTGAAGTCAGACAGCGTCGCGAGCGTGATCAGCAGCAGGTTGGTGAAGATCGTCGGGCGCATGATCGGAATCGTCACCGAGAACAGGCGCCGCCAGTAGCCGGCGCCCTCGAGCTGCGCCGCCTCATTGACCTCCTCGGGGACGTTGCGCAGTCCGGCGGAGAACACGAGCATCGAGAACGCTGTGTTGCGCCAGGCGTTCGCGATGCAGACGATAAGCATCGCGCTGGTAGACAAGTAATTCGTGTTCGGGGATCTCGTCAGCAGCGAGATCGCACCGCCCGCCTGCCCGGCCGCGTACCAGATGAACGCGGCGCTGATCTCGGGCAGCACCCACGCCAGGATCACGATCGCGCCGATACCGAGCCGCAGCGGTGGCAGCGCTCGCTGCATCAGCAGCGCCAGCGCAAACCCGAACACGGTCTGGGCGACGATCCCCGACGCGACCACGAAGATCGCCGTCAGGAACAGCGAGTGCCAGAACACGGAGTCGCCGAACATCCGCGACAGGTTCGCGGTGCCCGTGAACTGGAAGCTCTGAGCGTGCGGGCCGAGCAGCTGTAGGTTGGTGAACGCGAGGAAGATCGCGTACACCACCGGCACGATGAACAGCACCGCCAGCAGCGCGATCGCGGGCAGCAGCCAGCCGACGCTCGACACCTGGAAGCGGACCTTGTCCTGCCGCCGGCGTGGCGGGAGTGCGACCGCGCTCGTGCTCACGTCCATGACCTTTCGGACTGAACAATTGTGCAGGCCATGATCAGAGGCTCAGCCTAATGCAACCGCGTTCGTCTGGCAACAGGCAACTCACTTGGCGACCCAGCCGGCGTCGACGAGCAGGTCGGTGCCGGTCACGAACGACGCCTGCTCGGACGCGAGGAAGTAGACGGCCTGCGCGATCTCGCGCGGATCGGCCCACCGCCCCAGCGCCTGTTCGAGCTCACGCTCGCGCTTGATCTCGTCGTATGGGATCCCGTGGCGTTCGGACTCGGTCTGAACGTCACCGCGCAGCATCGGGGTGTCGACCGAACCGGGGCTGATCGAATTGACGCGGATCCCCCATGGCGCCACCTCCCACGCGAGCGCGCGGCAGAACGAGAGGATCGCGCCCTTGGTCGCGCCGTACAGCACATGGTCGGTCTGCCCCACGTGACCCGAGACCGACGCCATGTTGACGATCGCCCCCGAGCGCTGTCTCTTCATCGCCGGCAGCACGTGTTTGCAGAGCAGAAAGGTGCCGCCGAGATTGACCTCGACGATCCGCATGAACTCATCCCACGTCGTCTCGTCGAGCGGCTTGACGAGAACGATCCCGGCGACGTTGGCGAGCGCGTCGATGCGCCCGTGACGATCGAGCGCGTCTGAGACGAGCGCGGCGACCGCGCTCTCGTCCGACACGTCGCAAGGCTGTACCACGGGACCGCCGTCCTCCGCATCGAGCACGTCGGCGCCGACGACGTCATACCCGGCCTGCTCGAACCGGATCGCGGTCGCAGCGCCGATCCCGCGCGCAGCGCCGGTCACCAGTGCGACCGGGCTCACGCGGCCACCTCGGCGACTCCGACCATCGGCCGCGCCTGCTCGGGCGTCGCGACCGGCCGCCCGAGCACGGCCGCGAGCTCGGCCACCTCGGCCACGAGCTCATACGTCGGCGCCAGCTCGCCCGACCGCGCGAACGGGAGATCTTCGGTCCCGACGCGCACGTGGTCACCGGCGACGATCGCCGCGGCGATCACATCGATCTGGCGCTCGTCCATGATGCTGACCGTCGCGACCGATCCCTCCGGCAGATGGCGGCGCCGATACTCGTACTCCTCGACGGTCGGCGGTGACCACGAACCGCCGGGCCAGCCGAAGAACAGGCTCGTGAAGTACGGCGGGTCG
>DATNKY010000386.1:0-4142 GCA_035603155.1 Solirubrobacteraceae bacterium | reverse complement strand
CCTCGTGACGGTCATGCCTGTCAGCGCGGAGTAGGCGAGAGCGCTCAAGGCCAGGCAGATGCAGGTCCGAGAGCAAGCAGGACCGTTTGGTGTCGCAGGACCGGTGCACCGCTGGATCTGCTCGCACACCGCAGAGACGACGAGACAGGCAATCCTCTTGGCGGTCGTAGCCCGTCTGCCTGGTGGCCCGGCTGTGCGGCGATGTACGCTGATCTGGATGCTGCGTCGTGGTGTCGATGGGATGCTTCTGCGCGGCCGGCGCCCTCCGCTTGCCGTGGGCGTTGTGACGACGATCGTGCTGACGGCCGTCTGCACGGGTCTGATCTATCCGCTGGAGCGGGTGACGACGGTCTCATCGTGCGGCGTGGTCTACCTGTTGGGCGTGCTGATCGTCTCGGCTCTTTGGGGCTTGTGGTTTGGACTGGCGATGTCGGTGCTGAGCGCGGCCGCGTTCAACTTCTTTCACCTGCCGCCGATCCTTCGCTTCACGATCGCCGACAGCCGCAACTGGGTTGCGCTGGGTGCGTTTCTGGTTGTCGCGATCGCGACTAGCACCGCGTGCGAGCTGGCTCGTGCGAGAGCGGTCGAGGCCGATCAACGGCGCGCGGAGGCCGACCTGTCGACAGAAATGGCGCAGATGGTCCTGGCGCGCGCTGGGGTGCGGGACGCGTTGGTGCCGATCGCGCGGAGGTTGGCGGCTGTGTTCGGTCTGGCGTCGGTTTCGATCACGCTCGATGAGCAAGCGGGCGATGAGCGCCATGAGGCGATCCCACTGTCGGCGGGCGCTCAGCGGCTGGGAACCCTGGTGGTGCCTGCCGGCTTGCGCTCGGGTCTAACGACGCGTCTCCGCGAACGAGTTGCACCTGCGCTGGCGGCGGTGGTGGAGGTCGGGCTGGAGCGTGAGCAGCTGGTGGCCGAAGCGGTGCAGACCGAGGCTCTGCGACGTAGCGATGCAGCAAAGACGGCGGTGCTGCGCGCGGTCTCTCACGACCTGCGGTCGCCGGTGACGGCGATGGTCGCGGCAGGCGCCGCCGTACGTGCGGCCGAGGTAACGCCTGCCGAGCGCGACGAGCTGGGTGGGCTGGTCGTCGATGAGGGCGCGCGGTTGTCGCGACTGATCGATGATCTCTTGGATTTGTCGCGTCTGGAGGCGCAGACGATCGCGTCGCTGCCGGTCGAGTGCTCGGTCGAGGAGGTGATCGATGCGGCGCTCGCTTCCCAGCCGCGAGACCGTCAGTTCGATGTGCGGATTGATCCGGCGCTCGGTCTGGTGCGTGCGGACTTCGCGCAGGTAGAGCGGGCGCTGGCGAACCTGTTTGAGAACGCCACCCGCTATTCCGACGGGTCGCCGGTGATCGTGCGAGCCAGGTCAGTCGACGGGCGGGCTGTGATTCGTGTGATCGATCGCGGTCCTGGGATCGCGCCGGTCGAGCAGGAGCGTATCTTCGAGCCGTTCTATCGCGGGCCTGGAACTGACGACGCGCACACCGGGTCGGGGCTTGGCCTTGCGATCGCCAAGGGTTTCGTCGAGACAAACGGCGGCACGATTCAAGTGGAGTCGATCCCCGGGCAGGGCACCAGCTTCGTTGTAGAGCTGCCCATCGTCGTCGCAGACTTGCCCGCTCGGGTGCAGACTGGGCTCTGATGGCGAGCGGCACCGGAAATGGCCGGCGAATCCTTGCTTGCGACGATGAGTCGAGGATTCTCCGTGCGCTGAAGCTGGTGCTGAGACCCGAGGGCTATGAGGTGTTGACCGCCGGCTCGATGCAGGAAGCTCTGGATGTAGTGGCGCTCTCGCGAGTGGAGGGGGCGATCGTGGACCTGGTGCTGCCGGACGGCAACGGCATCGATCTGTGCCGCAGCCTCCGAGAGTGGAGCACGATGCCAATCATCGTGCTTTCCGCGCTGGGAGAGGAGGAGCAGAAGGTCCGCGCGCTGCGTGAAGGCGCGGATGACTACATCACCAAGCCGTTCGGTCCACAGGAGCTCGTCGCGCGTCTTGAGGCGGTGCTCAGGCGCTCCTCGACGGAGCCAGAGGAAAGCGTGATCTCAGCCGCAGGGCTGGAGGTCGATCTCGCAGCGCATGTCGTTCGTCGGGACGGCGAAGAGATCCATCTCACGCCCACGGAGTTCGCGCTGCTGCGGACATTGGTGCGCAATCGTGGCCGGCTGTTGACGCATCGCGACCTGCTGGTGGAGGTGTGGGGGATCGAGTACGCCGATGAGGTGACCGTGCTGCGCGGCCAGATCGCGAATCTCCGGCGCAAGATCGAGCCGTCCAGGGGCCGGCGTCGTCACTACGTGCTCACCGAGGCCGGGATCGGCTACAGGTTCGACCCGAAGTAGTTCCTGGAGTTAGTTGGCGGGCACCCCCGCTAGCGCAGCATCCGCTCGCTAGCGACCTGTACGAGATCTGTACGCCGGTTGTGGATTTCGGTAGGCGGCCTGTACGCCGAGCGGCGCATCATTCGCTCATGGACGCAGTTGCCGTTCTCATCGCCGTCATTTTCATCGCGCTGCTGCTGTGGATGGTCGAAGGCATCGGTCGGATATGACCTTTCCACTGTCATTCGCGGCGTTCGTGGCACACTTGGGCGCCGCTGACTTTTTCGGCCTCGTCGTCTCGGTCGTCGTCGTCGGGTACCTGCTCTACGCGCTGATTCGCGGAGAGAGGCTCTAGAGCATGACGTTCACGGGCTGGCTCCAAATAGCCGTGCTGCTGACGGTGGTGATCGCGATCACGCCACTGCTGGGCGGCTACATGGCGCGCGTGTACACGGGCGATCACGTATTACTGGAGCGCCTGTTCGGTCGCTTTGAGCGCGGGATCTACCGTTTCACCCGAACTGATGTCAATCGTTCTCAGGGTTGGAAGTCCTACGCGGCCAGCGTGCTGTTGTTCTCCCTGGCCGGCTGGCTGCTCCTATATCTGATCCTGCGGACGCAGACGCTTTGGAACTTCACTGGGCTGAACCCTGAACACTTTCACTCGGCCCCGTGGAACGTGACGTTTAACACCGTCACGTCTTTCCTGACCAACACCAACTGGCAGTACTACAGCGGCGAGACGACGATGTCGTACTTCAGTCAGATGGCCGGGCTGACAGTACAGAACTTCGTCTCGGCCGCGGTCGGGATCTGCGTGGCGGTCGCGTTGATCCGTGGGATCGTGGGTCGTAGCGGCAAAGGCCTTGGGAACTTCTGGCAAGACCTCGTACGTACCGTCCTCTACGTGCTGTTGCCGATCTCGGTGATCGGCGCGCTCGTGCTCGTCTCCCAGGGAGTCATCCAGACTTTCGGCCACTATCTGAGCTTCACGGGGCCGACCGGTCTAACCGGGCATATCGCGGTCGGTCCGGTTGCCTCCCAGGAGGCGATCAAGAACCTGGGCACCAACGGCGGTGGGTTCTTCAATACCAACGCCGCGCACCCATTCGAGAACCCGAACGGGTTCACGAATGTGTTCGAGCTGCTGTTGATCCTGGCGATCCCGGCGTCGCTGACCGCCACCTACGGCCGGATGGTCGGTAGCCGCCGTCAGGGCTGGGCGCTGTTCGGCGCGATGGCGGTGATGTTCATCGTTGGCTTCGGGGTTTTGTACGCGGCCGAAGTTCACGGCACTCCCGCCCAGCACGCCGCGGGGCTGCACACGGCCGCGTTGCAGGGCTCGACCGGCGGGAACATGGAGGGCAAGGAGGTCCGGTTCGGGATCGCCGGCTCGGCGCTGTTCAACGAGACGACGACCGCCACCTCGACGGGCGCGGTCAACGCGGCGTTCGACTCGTTGACCGGCCTCGGTGGCGCGGTGCCGATGGCCAACCTCGGCACCGGCGAGGTGATCTTCGGCGGGGTCGGCAGCGGCCTGTACATGATGCTGCTGTACGTCCTACTGGCGGTGTTCATCGGCGGGCTGATGGTCGGGCGAACACCCGAGCTGCTAGGCAAGAAGATCGAGGCCAGGGAGATCAAGCTCGCGTCGCTCGGCATTCTGATCACGCCGCTGACCGCGCTGAGCACTGCCGCGCTGGCGATCGCCGATCACGCCGGGCGCGTGTCGATCTTCAACACCGGGCCGCAGGGGTTCTCAGAGACCTTCTACGCCTACCTGTCGCAGGCCAACAACAACGGCTCGGCGTTCGCCG
>DATNKY010000164.1:0-3535 GCA_035603155.1 Solirubrobacteraceae bacterium | reverse complement strand
CGCTCGCTCGCCGAGATCAGGCGCTGACCCGTTTCGAGGCGTTCTTCGAGATGGGCAGGCTCGGTCTTCCCGACGGCATGGAAGGCCAGGAGCTGCTGGCGCAGGCGGTCGTGGGAGGCCTGTACGAGGCTCTCTACAGCCAGATCCTCGACGGCGACGTCGAGGCGCTTCCAGATCTTGTTCCCGACCTCATTTACTGCACGCTGGTCCCGTACCTCGGCCACCGGCGGGCGATCGCGGTGTGCATCTCCGAGCGCGAGCGGCGGGCCCGCTTCAGCATCGACGTGCAGCCGACACCGGAGCAGCCGGTCAAGTCCACTGAAGCGGTGCTCGAAGCCGACTGACTCAGTGGCTCGCCGCGATGCTCGGCGGCGGGTCCGCCTCCAGGTGCGGAAACAGCGTCGAGAACCCCGGGATCTTGCTCTGGGCCTTGCAGGCGGGCGCCGCGACGTCCCGGCCGTTCGTGCGGAAGACGTACTGCTGAACCATCTGCACGAGGCTCGGCGGAGTGGGGTCGGTCTCGCTCGGCGTCAGCGGGATCGATCCGTTCACGCTCGTCGGCGGCGCCGGGTTGCCCGCCGAGCACTGAGCCGTGTTGAGCGTCGCCAGCCCCGACTTGAGCTGCGTGTAGGCGCCCGGGGAGCGGTAGGCGTCGTTGCGATCGATCCCCAGCGCCCGCGAGAAGAAGGCGAGACCGGCGGGCGTCAGTGTCTGCGAGGCCCGCACGTAGTGGATCGCCTGCCCCTGGGCGAACGGCGCCTGCGAGTTGAACCCCTGGGACGCGGCGGTCACGTTTCCGAAGAACCCCGTGATCTCCGGCTTGAACTTCCCGATGTAACGGACGATCGGATCGGCGTTGCGTAAGAACGGCCCGAACGCCTGCAGCAGCGGCGGCAGCTCGTCGAGGACTCGGTCGAGCGCTGGGAGACCGCGCTTGGAGGCGGTCACGGTCGGCCCCAGCCGGTCGAACAGGCTATGCAGCTGCGGAGAGAGCTGATCGGCGAGCGTGAAGCTCTGCGTCAGCTGCGGCGCGATCGGATCCAGCGCCCGCACGACCGGGTCCGCCCGGTGGGCGAACGCGGTCAGGGCAGGCAGCGTCAGCCGGCTCTCGAGCTCGAATCTCGGCAGGGCCTTGAACACGTCCGCGAGATCCTGATTGCGCCGCGCGGTGGTCGCGAACAGGCTGTTGGAGGCCGTGATCAGACCCGACAGCTGCCCCCGGCGGGCGCTGATCGCGTTGAAGAACTCGCCGGTGTTGGCCACCAGACCACGCACCGATGCCGACTGGTGGTTGAGCGCCGACAGCAGGCTCTCGCCCGAGTCGACGAACGCCGGCAGGGTGCCGAATGAGGCATTGATGTCGGCGCCCCGTCCCGTCACCGCTCCCGCCTGGCCCTGCATCCAGGTGATGAACGCCTTGCGCGTCGTCGGGTCAAACGTCGACAGGATCTGATCGAGCGCGACGTCGGGCTCGACCTGGCCGTCGGCCAATCTGCCGCCGTCGCGCAGGTCCGCGCCGCTACGGTTTCCCGTGCTGAGCTCGACGTAGGTCTCGCCGAGCAGCGTCTTGATCCTCAACGTCGCCCGGGTATCGGTGGGGATCGGAGCGTACCGTCGCTCGATCTGGAGCGTGGCGAGCGTGCGGCTGTCCTTGGCGTCGACCTTCAATTCGACGACGCTGCCGACATTGACCCCTGCGATCCGGACGTCGGCTCCGCTCGCTAGCTCGTTCGCCTGCGGGAAGGCGACCTCGATCCGGTACCCCTGGGCGGCGAACGGGATCGAGCCGCCGAAGTTGATCCACAGGTAGGTCAGCACGAGCACACACGTGAGCACGAAGCCGATCAGGGCCGCCAGGCGGAGCGGGCTGGGCGGCGTCTTGATCACTTTGGCACCGCCGTCTGGTTACGGGTGAACTTGCACGACTTGCTGAAGCTCGGCAGGTCGAGCAGCTCCAGCAGGGTCAGCAGCGTCGGGTTCTGTTGCGGGTTCTGCGCGTAGGTGCCGTTGACCAGGCTCAGGCTCCCGCAGCTGAACAGAAGCATCCCCTGGCGCAGAGGCCCGACGCCGTCCTGGGCGGACAGTGCCGAGTTGGTGTCGTGGCTCGCCCACGGCACGTCGAAGAGGTAGCTCTGGCCGTGCGCCGGCTTGAACGCAAGCTCGTTGACGATGTTGTTGAGCTCGTGTGCGAGCGTGGTCAGACCCGGGGTCGCCTTCGCGAGCTGCTCGGTGGCGGGCGCCAGGACCTTCGCGGTCGGCTGTGCCTTGACCGAGAACGGCCGCAGCTGATTGCCCAGGACCGGCGTCGTCTCGCGGAAGAATGGCCGCAGGTCAGACAGCGTCGGCCCGAGCGAGCGCGCGGTCGGCATCAACCGGGTGAGGACCGAGCGTGCGGTGTCGCCGAGCGTAGTGGCGCTGGTCAGGGCCCTGTTCGTCGTCTGCAGTGTCGCCGGCAGCAGCTTGATCGTCTGCTGCAGGTTGCCGTCCTGACGCGCAAGCGCGTGGAACACGCCGGCGTTGCCGCGTACGAACGAGGTCAGCTCGGTCTCGTTGTCGCCCAGCGTCGTCGCGAGCTTCGACAGGTTGCCCATCAGCGCCGTGAGCTCTCGGCTGCGCAGCGAGACCAGCTGGCTCGCCTTCTCGACGTCGCGCGACAGCGGGCTGAGGTCGCGGAAGACGTTGCCGAGCTGCTGGCCGCCGTCGCCCGACAGCGCCTGGCCCGCATTTGACACGAGCTGCATCAACTCGGCCCGGGTGTCGGTGTCGAGTTGGGAGAGGACCTCGTCGAGGTTGACCGTCGGCAACGTATTCGCGGCGGTCAGGGTCGCCCCGCTGTGGAGTCGACTGCCGCCCTTCGCCGACCCCGGGTCGAGCTGGGCGACCATGTCGGCCAGTCCGGTCTTGGGCCGCAGCAGCACGGTCGCGTTTGAGTAGATCCGGTTCGAGTACTGCGGATCGATCTTCATCGTCACGATCGGCTGACCCTGCTCGACCGTGACGCCCGTGATCTCGCCGATCGTCACGCCGGAGACGGTGACCGCCTGCCCCTGTCCGGGAAGCACTCCGGAGACCGCCGACACGGGCGCGTTGAGGACGTAGAAATGCTGTCCGACAAAGGGAACCCAGCTCGGCCACTGGATCCGCTGGTGCGCGACGATGTAGCCGCCGACGCCGAGGCCGAACACGGCAACGATCGCCATCAACACGATCGTGTGAGCCTGGCGACGGACCTCACGCATGTTCCTGCTGAGGATCGGTTCGCGGTGCCTCATCCGATCTTCCTCGTCGGGTCATTCGGCAGCGGCGGCCGCGCCGCGTCCGGGCGCGAGCCGTCCGCCGGTCCTGTCGATGCCGGCCCGTTGACGTCCGGGATCGGCTGCCTGAAGCACGGCGCTGTCCGCTGTAGCGGCGGCACCTTGTTGGGGAACGCAGGCCGGGTCCGTAGCGGCGGCGCTGCCATCTTGGCGAAGCCGGTGTCGATGTCCCCGTAGTAATTCGTCTGTCCGGACTCGACCGAGTACGGCCCGCCCGCGCC
>DATNKY010000205.1:0-3288 GCA_035603155.1 Solirubrobacteraceae bacterium | reverse complement strand
GCGTCCAAGGAGCACTGACTAGATATGCAGATCAACCCCGACGAGATCACCTCGATCCTCAAGAGCCGGATCGAGGGCCTCGACAGCTCGCAGGCGGATCTGACCGAGGTTGGCACCGTCCTCTCGGTCGCGGACGGCATCTGTCGCGTCCATGGGCTCGACAACTGCATGTCGTTCGAGATGCTCGAGCTCCCGCACGACGTGACCGGCTTGGCGCTGAACCTCGAATCCGACAACGTCGGCGTGGTGCTGTTCGGCGAATGGGAGCACATCTCCGAGGGCGACACGGTCAAGCGGACCGGGCGGCTGCTCGACATCCCGGTCGGTGAGGCGCTGCTGGGCCGGATCGTCGACCCGCTCGGCGTCCCGCTCGACGGCAAGGGCGAGATCCACACGTCTGAGACCCGCCCGACCGAACACAAGGCTCCCGGTGTGGTCCAGCGCCAGCCGGTGGTCGAGCCGATGCTCACAGGCCTGAAGGCGATCGACTCGATGATCCCGATCGGCCGCGGTCAGCGCGAGCTGATCATCGGCGACCGCCAGACCGGCAAGACGTCGATCGCGATCGACACGATCATCAACAACAGGGATCGCGACCTGATCTGCGTCTATGTCGCGATCGGGCAGCGCAAATCGAGCGTCGTCCAACTCGCCGACATCCTCGAGGAGGCCGGGGCGCTCGACAACACGATCATCGTGATGGCCGCCGCCGACGAGTCGGCGCCGATCAAGTTCCTGGCCCCCTACGCGGGCTGCGCGATGGCCGAGTACTTCCTCTACAACAGCAAGGCCGCGCTCGTGGTCTACGACGACCTGACCAAGCACGCATACGCCTACCGGCAGATGTCGCTGCTGCTGCGCCGCCCGCCGGGGCGCGAGGCGTACCCCGGCGACGTGTTCTACCTGCACTCGCGGCTGCTCGAGCGCGCGGTCAAGCTCAACGACGACCTCGGCGGTGGCTCGCTGACGGCGTTGCCCGTGATCGAGACGCAGGCCGGCGACGTGTCCGCCTACATCCCGACGAACGTGATCTCGATCACCGACGGCCAGATCTTCCTCGAGCCGAAGCTGTTCTACTCGGGCGTGCGGCCGGCGATCAACGTCGGCATCTCGGTCTCCCGGGTCGGCGGAAACGCCCAGAGCAGGCCGATGCGCCGCGTCGCCGGAAGGCTGAAGCTCGACCTCTCGCAGTACCGCGATTTGGAGGCGTTCTCGCAGTTCGGCTCCGACCTCGACGCCGACACCAGGCACGCGCTGGCGCGCGGCGAGCGGCTCGTGACGACGCTCAACCAGGCCGAGCGCCACCCGATGCCGATCGAGGAGCAGGTGGTCCAGATCTACGCGGCGACCAACGGCTTCGTCGACCGGATCAATGTCGACAAGGTGACGCGGTTCTTGAACAACCTGTCCGAGTCGGTCCGCGGCAACGAGCCCGAGCTGCTCAAGAAGATCGCGGCCGGCGACTGGAGCGACGAGACGCAGTCCGCGCTGCACGACTTCGTGGCACAGTACGCCGAGGACTTCGGGTACGACCTCGACGAGGAGGGCCTGCCACTCGAGGACGGCGACCAGCCGCCGGCGCGGCGCGAGTCCAGCGACTCGGACTCGAGCGCCGACTCGAGCGAGGACCGCGAGCCGGAGCCTCAGCCGGCATAGGACGACAGCATGGCGACCTCCCAGCGAGACGTTCGCAACCGGATCGACTCGGTCAAGAACATCCAGAAGATCACCCGCGCGATGGAGATGGTCGCCGCCGCACGGTTGCGCCGTGCCGAGCAGCGGATTGAGGCGCTCCGGCCGTACGCCGACGCGATCCGGCGGATGACCCGCGACGCGGCCCGGGCCGCCGGCAGCGTCCCGCGGGTGCCGATCCTGACCGAGCACGAGCAGACCAACAACGTCGCATTGCTGGTGGTCGCCGGCGATCGCGGCCTCGCGGGGGCGTTCAACTCGAACGCCGTGCGCGCCGGGGTAGCGGCCGGGCGCGAGCAGGGTGCCGAGGGCCGGACGGTGTCGTACTACGCGTCGGGTCGCAGGCCGGCGTCGTCGCTGGCGTTCCGCGGACTCGACCCGGTGCAGAGCTTCACCGGCTTCTCGGACCGTCCGTCGTACGCCGACGCGCGGCGAATCGCCGAGCGGCTGATGGCGGCGTACGTCGACGGCGACGTCGATCAGGTCGAGATCTTCTACAACGGCTACATCTCGCCGCTGACCCAGGTCATTCGGCGCGAGACGTTGCTGCCGCTGCAGCGCGCGACCGTGCTCGCCGAGGACGAGCAGGACGCCGAGGCCGGCCCCGACGGCTCGCCTCGCCGGATCACGGTCGAATACGAGCCCGATCCCGATGAGATCCTCAAACGCCTGGTCCCGGACTACGTCGAGATCTCGATCTACCGGGCGCTGCTCGAATCGACCGCCTCCGAGCACGGGGCGCGGATGACGGCGATGCGCAACGCGTCCCAGAACGCGAGCACCGTGATCGAGGATTTAACGCTCGAGATGAACCGCGCCCGTCAGGCGGAAATCACGCAGGAGATCTTGGAAGTCGTCGCCGGCGCCGAAGGGCTCGGCTAGCGAGACACAGGCGCTGAACAGGAGAACGAATGTCTGTCACCACCGAAGAGACCCAGACACCAGAGACCAAGCAGAACACCGGCACGATCGAGGAGATCCAAGGGGTCGTGATCGAGGCCGTGTTCCCCGACAGGCTGCCCGAGATCTACCACGCGATCACGGTCAAGCGGCCGGAGGCCGCGCGCGCCGAGGAGGACGAGGACATCGCCGCCGGCGAGGAGAGCGTGCTCGTCTGCGAGGTTCAGCAACACCTGGGCGACGACCGCGTGCGTGCAGTCGCGATGGACACGACCGACGGTCTGTCGCGCGGCAGCGAGGTCATCGACACCGGCGCGCCGATCACGGTTCCGGTCGGCCCGGTGACGCTCGGGCGGATCTTCAACCTGCTCGGGGAACCGATCGACTACGGCGAGCCGATCCCCAAGGACACCGAGCGCTGGCCGATCCACCGCGAGGCGCCGTCGATCGAGGCGCTGGCTCCGACGACCGAGCTGTTCGAGACTGGGATCAAGGTGATCGACCTGCTCGCCCCGTACGCGCGCGGCGGCAAGGTCGGCCTGTTCGGCGGCGCCGGCGTCGGCAAGACCGTGATCATCCAGGAGCTGATCCACAACCTCGCGCAGGAGCACGGCGGCCTGTCGGCCTTCTGCGGCGTCGGCGAGCGCTCGCGCGAGGGCAACGACCTGTGGCTCGAGATGAAGGAGTCCGGGGTGC
>DATNKY010000295.1:0-6872 GCA_035603155.1 Solirubrobacteraceae bacterium | reverse complement strand
CGGGCTCGTGACCCGCAGCGTCGGCTTGCTGAGCGAATGGGCGTTCGTGACGCTCGGTCTCGGTCGCGTCGCGGCGTTCACCGAACTCAACAACCACGCGTCCCGTGCCGTGCTTGAACGCTGTGGGTTCGTCAGAGAAGCACTACTGCGTCAACACCTCATCGACCACGACGACAACCGCGTCGACACCCTGCTCTACCGGCTGCTGCCGCAAGACATCAGCTCGTCTTCCTGACTGGTTTGCGGGCGCGGATGATTGCCGCGGTGGCGTGCTCGTGGACGCGGTGGGTCTCTTGGATCTCGATGCCCTCCAGGCCGGCGGCGGTGAGCGCGGTGCGGAACTCGGTCGCGGTCAGCGCGCCCGCGATGCAACCGGTCCAGGCGCGCATGTCTGCCTTGGTGGCGTCGTCCATGTCGGGGTCGGCGATCACGTCGGACACGGCGAACCGTCCGCCGGGTTTGAGGACGCGTGCGGCTTCGGCGATTACCTTGGGCTTGTCGCCGGAGAGGTTGATCACGCAGTTGGAGATCACGACGTCGACGGTCGAGTCTTCGAGTGGGATCTGTTCGAGGTACCCCTTGACGAACTCGACGTTCTCGACACCGGACCGGGCGGCGTTCGCGCGGGCGAGGTCGAGCATCTCGTCGGTCATGTCGAGTCCGATCGCGCGTCCTGAGGGCGCGACGCGGCGGGCTGAGATCAGCACGTCGGCGCCGGCACCGGACCCGAGATCGAGCACCGTCTCGCCGTCCGAGAGCTCCGCGACGGCGGTCGGCACGCCGCACCCGAGCGAGGCCTTCACGGCGTCGTCGCGAAGCTGCTCGCCGCGTGCTTCGTCGTAGAGGGCGGAGCCGAACACGCCTGTCTCGTCGGCGGGACTGCAGCAGTAGAGCTCGTCGGAGCCGCAGCACCCTGAGTGTGACTCGATCGCCCGGGCTTGCTCGTGTTCACCTCGGGCGGCGGCCTCGGCGGCTTGTGCGTACTTCCGGCGCACGGTCTCGCGGATGTCTGTTAGCTCAGCCACGCGGATAGCTCGTTCAGGGCGTCGGGGATCACGTAGTAGTAGGCCCACAGCCCTTCGCGCTCAGAGCCGACGATCCCGGCCTCGCGCAGCATCTTGAGGTGGTGGGAGACGGTTGGTTGGGTGAGGTCAAACAGCGGTACCAGTTCGCACACGCAGACCTTGCCGGCGTGCTTTCGCAGCACGTCGACCATCTGCAGGCGGACGGGGTCGCCGAGCGCCTTGGCGATCGCGGCCATTCGCGTCGCCTGCTCGCGCTCGATGTCGGGGTAGACGACCGGCTCGCAGCACGGGGCTCCGGCGAGTCGTTTGGTCTTCGGGGTCAGTTCCAGATCGACGCTCATCAATTTACTTCTATCGATTGAAGTGATGATTGTCAATCCTTAGACTGGTGCCCACATTGACCAGAACCGACCTATGACAACCACACCACCGCTCGCCCGCCGGCTGCTCGCCGAGCTGCTCGGATCGGCGTTCCTGGCGGCGCTCGTGGTCGGCTCCGGGATCGCCGCGCAACAGCTCTCGCCGGGCGACACCGGTCTTGAGCTGTTCGAGAACGCCGCCGCGACCGCGGCCGGCCTGTTCGCGATCATCCTGATGTTCGGCTCGGTCTCGGGCGGACACTTCAACCCTGTCGTCTCGTTCGTCGACGCGCACTTCGGCGGGATCAGCCGCCGCGACGCGCTCGCCTACCTGCCCGCACAGGTCGGCGGCTGCGTCCTCGGCGCGATCGCAGCCAACATCATGTTCTCGCTGACCGCGATCAGCGTCTCCACCCATCACCGCGCATCCCCGGCGCACGCTTTCTCGGAGGTCATCGCCACCAGCGGACTGATCCTGGTGATCTTCGCGCTGGCGCGTACGAAACAATCGAACTTCATCCCGGCCGCCGTCGGCGCCTACATCGGCGCCGCCTACTTCTTCACCAGCTCTGCCAGCTTCGCGAACCCCGCGATCACGATCGGCCGGATGCTCTCCAACACGTTCGCCGGGATCGCGCCAGCCTCCGCACCCGCCTACATCGTCGCCCAGGCCCTCGGCGGCGCGTGCGCCGTGCTCGCGCTCCTCGTGCTGTATCCCGACGTCACGCCCGAGGACGCCGCCGCAGTCCTCATGCCCCACCAGGACGACGGCCGCGCCGACGACACCCCCATCGTCACCTCCCACAGCGACACCCGGCGGCGATGAGCAGCGTCCTGTTCGTCTGCCTGCACAACGCCGGTCGCTCCCAGATGAGCGAGGCTCTATTCAAGCAGGCCGCAAACGGCCGGCACACGGCCGCCTCCGCAGGCACCACACCTGCCGAACACGTCCACCCGGAAGTCCTCGAAGTCATGCGCGAGCGGGGCATCGACCTCTCCGACCGCACTCCGAAGCCGCTCACCCGCGAGCTCGCCGAGCAAGCCGACATCATCATCACCATGGGCTGCGGCGACGAATGCCCCTATATCCCCGGCAAGCGGTACATCGACTGGGACCTGCCAGATCCAGCCGGCCAGTCAGTCGAACAGGTCCGCGAAATCAGAGACGAGATCGCCAGACGCGTCCAGATCCTCGTCGAAGAACTGGACCGACAATCGCACTGACCGCCGCTCGAACGCAGGACGGGGCCATGAGGTCGGCGCTTCGTCGAGCCCGGGTGGTTTGACCTGCTGGTGTCGGCTCGGTTAGGCTGGCGCCATTGGGCAGCCGGGGCACCGGGGCCCGCTGGGCATCGATGTCTTCGATTGGCCAGTTGGCGGGCGTGCGGTCTGCAGCCTGAAGGCGGGCAACGAGAACGGGAGCGGCAATGCCTTCTATCAGCGCGTACCACGACGTCGACGCGGCGACGCATCAAGCGAGTGTCACCGAGCTCTCTGGGGAGGGCTATCACCCGATCTCGCTGTGCGTATATGGTGATCCCGCCTCACCGCTGTATGCGGCGGTGTGGGCGCAGGAGGCGTCGCCGCAGTGGCTTGCCGTGCACGGCCAGAGCGAGTCGCAGTATCAGGCGTGGGTGACCGGTACTGTGCAGGCGCAGGGCTACAGCCTCAGGTTGGTGACAGTGACGGGGTCAGGAGCGAACGTCGTGTTCGCGGCGGTGGCGGAGAAGAGCGGTGCCGGCTGGCAGGCCCAGCACGGTCTCACCGACGCGACGCTGCAGAGCTTCCTGACCGCGCAGCGCCAGGCGGGTGCCATCCCGACGGCGATCGCGCCGTACGGCGATCCCTCCAGCCGGTTATATGCCGCGGTTTGCCAGAGCAGCGATCCCGGTGTGCAGTGGGACTATCCTGGCCTGCCGCTGATCGCTGCCGACTGGCAGAACCACTTCAACGGTTACTCGCGGGTGCCGTCACGGCCGGGCTTGCTGTCTGTGACCTCCGACGGGCTTTACGTAGGCGTGTTTCGCAATGACTCGCTCGGACCGGAAATCGTCCGCCATGGCATGACCTCCTCCGACTATCAGAACGCCTTTGACCAGATGAAGGCGCAGGGGTTCTTTCCGGTGTGCGTCGGCGCGGGGGGTACGGCCGGCGCGACGCGATTTGCGGCGGCGTTCGCAATGCAGACGGCGCCGCAACCGCGCTCATGGACCGCGACCGGCTCGACAGTCTCGCTGTTGTCTGGCATCGACTCGCTGGTGCAGGACTTCATGAGGACCTATGGCGTGCGTGCCGGTCAGGTCGCGGTGGTGCGAAACGGCGGCCTCGTCTACTCGCGCGGCTTCACGTGGGGCGAGTCGAGCTACCGCGTCACGCAACCGACCAGCCTCATGCGGATCGCCAGCTGTAGCAAGGCGTTCACCAGCGCGGCGATCAACGCACTGGTTACCGCCGAACGGCTGCAGCTGAGCGACGCCGTGTTCCCGTTGCTTGGGATCGGGACGCCGGCCGTCTCGGGCCAGACGCCCGATCCCAACATCAACACCGTGACGGTCCAGAACCTGCTCGACCACCTCGGCGGCTGGAACGACGACGGATCGTCGGGGACGGTCTACGTGAAGACCGGGTCCAACGCCTACGCCCAAGTGCCCAGCTCCGACTTCGACCCGGCGTTCCAAGCGCGGGCGATCAGCCAGGCGCTCGGGCTTCCCGGCCCGCCGTCCAAACGCGACGTGGCCGCGTACATGTACGGCCAGCCGCTGCAGTTCGTGCCCGGTACGGCCGTCTACAGCCGCCAGCCCAATGGCACGTACGCCGTCAGCGGAACCGGCGCGTACTCCAACTTCGGCTACATGCTGCTGGGCATGGTTGTAGAAGCGGCCTCCGGGCTGCCATTCGTCGACTACCTGCGATCGGCGGTGCTCGCGCCGCTGGGGCTGTCTGACGTCGCGGTGTCCCGGATCCTTGCGGGCCCGGCGTGGCCCAACGAGGTTGGCTATGACGAGCCCAATATCGGACCCACCCCCTTCGATCCGGGCTCCAGCGGATTGGTCCCGGCGGTCGACGGGGGCGAGGGGCTGATCACCGAGGTGTTCGACGCCCCCAGTGGGCTGATGACAAGCGCTCAGTCGATGGCGACGTTCATCCACACCAACGCCGTATGGGGAATGGGCGGCCGGGCGCCGGGTTCTGCTCGCTCGGGCAGCGAGGCGGGCAGCTCTTCCCTGGCGGTGTCTCGCACCGACAACGTCGACTGGGCCTACATCTTCAACACTCGCTGGTCGCTCGGCGACCGGATGGTCACGAACTCTCAGGGCACTTCGGAGTCCGCGCTGGACCAGCTGGGGGACGACATCGGAAACGTGCTCACCGGGATCTCCTGGCCGGTGGCCGCCGCGCCGGTGCTTCACGAGCCGGTGGTCGTGCGCAAGCCGACGATCGCCGTCTCCGAGCCAGGCTCTCCCGACGTGCCCACGCACACCTAGCGGCGCGAGGCGCAGCCGCCCTGTATGGGGTTGGCGTTTGAGAACAGGACGTGGGGCGTGTGCCGGGGCGTTGGCTTCGGAGTGTGCGTGATGTCACGGCGCGTGGTGGGTCTGGCTGTTTCTATGCGTCGTGGGCATTGACTTGATCGACAGGGAGGCGTGATGTTCTCATTTGCTGACGTTTGCGGGGCTTCGGTTTTTCGTCGTGCCGGGCGCTGGTCGCTAGGGCTGTTCGCGGGCGTGTCGGCGTTTGTGAAGCTGCCCCGTCGATTCTGCGTCAGCGTGCTCCGGCTGCTCGTCCCGCTCGTATTGGGTTTCGTGTCGTTGGCCGTTTCAGCTAGCCCTGCGTTGGCGATCGGCCGTCCGGTCGTGATCGACGGATTCGGAAACGCGAAGGTCGCGGCTTCGCCGTTCACGCGAGCGGTGACCGCGCTTCCGGCGCCAAATACCTCGACGACTCCGCAAGGGACCTTCTCAGCGAGCGATGGCGTCGCGAAGATGACGATGAGCGGCGCTGGGAACGGCGAGTCGGGCACGACGCTGACCTACACGCCGACGTCTTCAGGTTCTGTCGATCTCACGGGCGCCGCCAACAATGACCAGATCCTCGTGAGCCTCGGGCTCGTCAATCAGATCCCAGCGCGGCATCAGCCGACCGTCGGTGTCCATTTTTTCATGACTGCGACCGACAGCAGCGGTGGGACGGCGGTTTCGCCGCTGGACGCGATCGGGAACTACTTTGCCTTCAACGCGGCTTTCCCGTTTTCCGGCTTCTCCTGCACCGATGACCAGTGTTCGACGACCGAGAATGGGCAGCTTGACTTCGGTCACATAACGAGTCTCTCGATCACCTTCGAATACCCGGGATCAGGCTCCGGAGGCGGGAGTCTGACCGTCGAAGCGAACGAGCTGTGGGCGACGCCGGCGGGTGGCGCTCCCCCGTCGGTTCCGAGCCCGTCCATCACTGCGCCGGCGACAGCGGTCGGCACTTCGAGCACCCCAGTCAACTTCACGGTGGCTTTTGGCGACGATCAGGGCGCGGCACCCGTGACCAACAATCCGCCGTCGGACACCGGGCTTCGCGCACAGGATCTCAAGGTTTCCGGCAGCGCCTTTGGAGGCGCGACGCCGAACGTCACCGTGACCGGAGGGCCCTCGACGTACAACGTCGCCGTCAAGGGCATGACCCACGATGGCGGGATCACCGTCGACGTCCCTGCGGGAGTTGTCGATGATGCGTGGGGCCAGCTTAACGTCGCGAGCTCGGGCGATCCGACAGTAGCGTTCACGAAGGCGATCCCGCCGAAGTTCGCGAGCGGGGCTTCGACGACGTTCGCCGTTGGCAGATCTGGATCGTTCACGGTCAGCGCTCTGGGAGGAAACCCGACACCGACGCCTGCGCCAGCCGTGTCGATTCAAGCCGGCACGCTTCCCTCTGGGGTCTCCTTGACCGACAACGGCGACGGGACGGCCACGATCTCCGGTGCTCCGGCGCCCGGCTCAGTCGGTAAATCAAATTTCACGCTTCAAGCGACCAACCCCGCCGGGACTGTTACGCAGGCGTTCGCGCTCACCGTCATAAAGGGGGATCAGGCGGCTTTGGCGTTGACGTCGAACGGCGGGACGTTCGGGTCTGGGTTGACGCTCACGACGAGCGGTGGATCGGGGACCGGTGCTGTCTCATACACGGTCTCGGATGGGACCGCCTCGGGGTGCTCGATCACCGCTGGGGTGCTGAGCGTGTCGGGCGCGGGGACGTGCCTGGTGACGGCATCGAAGGCGGGCGACGCGAGCTACAACGCGGCCTCTGCGCAGACGACGGTCACGTTCGCGAAGGCCGATCAGGCGGCTTTGGCGTTGACGTCGAACAGCGGCACGTTCGGATCCGGGTTGACGCTGACGACGAGTGGCGGGTCGGGGACCGGTGCTGTGTCATACGCCGTTTCGGATGGGACCGCGTCGGGGTGCTCGATCACCGCTGGGGTGCTGAGCGTGTCGGGCGC
>DATNKY010000499.1:0-10605 GCA_035603155.1 Solirubrobacteraceae bacterium | reverse complement strand
AGCAGCGCGTGCTGCTCGTCCTCGACGACACGAGCGCATTCCCGATCGTGTTCCTCGGCGCGATGCGGATCGGCGCCGTCCCCGTCCCGGTCAGCCCGCTTGACCGAGCCGACAACTTCGCCCACTTCCTCGATGACACATACGCCGGGCTGGTCGCCACCGATGCGGGCTCGCTTGACAGATTGAGCACAGCGTTCGGCGCGCGGAGACCCCTCTACCTCGTCCGCGGCGCCGAGGGAGCCGAGGTGGCTGAGCTCGACGCCGGGCTGGCGGCGCAGGAAGACGAGCTCGACCCTGCCGACACACACCGAGACGACGCGGCGTTCTGGCTCTACAGCTCGGGCTCGACCGGCAAGCCGAAGGGAGTCGTGCACCTGCACCATGACATCCAGGTCACGTGCGAGACCTACGGGGAGCAGGTGCTCGGCCTGACCAGCGACGACATCGTCTTCTCGACCACGAAGCTGTTTCACGCCTACGGGCTCGGCAACGCCCTGTCGTTCCCGCTCTGGGCCGGAGCCACATCGGTGCTGATGCAGGGGCCGACTCGCCCGCAGCCGATTCTCGAGACCCTTACCCGCCACCGCCCGACCGTGTTCTACTCCGTGCCTGGCCTGTACGGCGCGCTCGCCCGCGAGCCCGCTGCCGCCGACGCACTGAGCTCGGTCCGGCGTTGCGTCTCGGCCGCCGAGGCGCTCGCGCCGCACACCTTTCAGGCCTTCAAGGAGCGGTTCGGGCTCGAGATCCTCGACGGCGTCGGCTCGACCGAGATGCTTCACATCTACTGCTCAAACCGACCCGGCGAGGTGATCCCTGGCACCACCGGTCGCGCGGTCCCGGGCTACGAGCTGCGGCTCGTCGACGAGGAGGGGACCGTGCTCGAGGGGCCGGCGGTCGGCGGACTGCAGGTCAAAGGTGACTCGTGCGCCGCCTATTACTGGCACCATCACGACAAGACCAAGAGCTCGATGCTCGGCGAGTGGTTTCAGTCCGGTGATCGCTACGAGCGCCGCGAGGACGGGGCCTACGTGTACGTCGGGCGCGTGGACGACATGCTCAAGGTCGGTGGGCTGTGGGTGTCGCCGATCGACATGGAGCACGCCCTGCTCGAGCACCCGCGGGTCGCGGGCGTCGGAGTGGTCGGGATCACAATCGAACACGCCAGCCGGATCGCCGCGTTCGTGCAGTGCGACGGTGATGGCGGCGACGAAGCGCTGGCCGACGAGCTGCGCGAGTGGTGTCGCGCGCGACTGCGTCGCTACGAGTACCCGCACGTGGTGCGGTTCGTCGACGCCCTGCCGACGACCCTCACCGGCAAGGTCCAGCGGTTCAAGCTCCGCGAGCTTGCGCAGGAGGTCCAGGAGGCGCCCGCATGAGAGTCGCGATCATCGGCGCCGGTCCGGCCGGGTTCTACGCGGCCGACCAGCTGCTCGGCGCGGGCTTCGAGGTCGATCTGTTCGACGCGCTGCCGACGCCTTATGGGCTGGTCCGCTCAGGAGTCGCGCCCGACCATCCGAAGATCAAGTCGGTCACGCGCGTATATGACAAGACCGCCTCCAAGCCCGGCTTTCGCTTCTTCGGCGGCGTCGTGCTCGGCGAGCACATCAGCCGCTCGGAGCTGCTCGAGCGCTATCACGCGGTCGTGTACGCGTTCGGAACCGCCGCCGACAACCGGCTCGGGATCCCGGGCGAGGAGCGCCCCGGCTCACACGGGGCGACCGAGTTCGTCAACTGGTACAACGGCCATCCCGAGGCCACGGACTTCGCGTTTGACCTGACCTGCGACCGCGCGGTCGTGATCGGCAACGGGAACGTCGCGATCGACGTGGCCCGGATGCTCGTGCTCGACCCCTCCGAGCTCGCCCCAACCGACACTGCGGACCACGCGATCGAGGCGTTCGGTGGAGCGGGCGTCGAGGAGGTCGTGATGCTCGGTCGCCGCGGGCCCGCTCAGGCCTCGTTCACCAATCCCGAGCTGCGCGAGCTCGGCGAGCTCGTACGCGCCGACATCCATGTCGATCCCGCCGACCTCGAGCTCGACGATCACAGTCAGGCGTGGCTCGAGTCCGAGGCAGACGCGACGACCAGGCGCAACGTCGAAATCCTGCGCGACTACTCGTCACGCGAGCCGACCGGACGCCGCCACCGGATCTCGATGCGGTTCTTCTATTCACCGATCGAGGTGCTCGGTGAGGGGGAACGCGGTCCCGTGACCGGCGTCAGGGTCGTCCGCAACCGGCTCGAGGTCGGCGAAGACGGTCGCGTGCGCGCCGTCAGCACCGGCATCGAGGAGGAGATCGAGTGCGGCCTGGTGCTGCGGTCGATCGGGTACCGCGGCCGCCCCGTTGGCGACATCCCGTTCGATGAGCGCCGCGGCCTGGTCCGCAACGAGGGCGGTCGCGTGCTCGACGACGAGGGGCGGCAGCTGCCGGGCGAGTACGTCGTCGGCTGGATCAAGCGCGGCCCGACCGGCGTGATCGGCACCAACAAGAAGGATGCGGCCGACACGGTCGCCAAGATCGTCGCCGACGCCGAGGCGAATCTCCTCTTACGGCCGCGTGACGATGATCCAGAGTCGATCGCGGCATGGGTCGCCGCGCGAGCGCCGGACGCCGTCACGTGGAGCGGGTGGCAGGCGATCGACGAGCACGAGCGCGGGCTCGGCGAGCCCCACGGCCGGCCCCGCGTCAAGCTCGTGCGGCTCGCTGAACTCCTGGCCGCGGCCCGCAACGGATCTTCGTAACGCAGTCAGCAAGGAGGTCGATCGTCGTGCGCAAGTTCGCAATGTTCGTGTTCGCCGGCATCCTGGCCGGCACCGCCGCCACGGTGGCGCTCGCTTCGTCCGTCAAACCGAAGGTCATCCTGGCAAGGCCCGCGGCGCTTGCGCCGGCCTCGCCCGGGCATCCGCAGGGCGTGCGCATCTCGGCGAGCTTCGGCTATCAAGGACTCAGCCCCGCCGAGCAGCCGATGCTGACGAACATCGACATCTGGTTTCCGAAGGGCTCGGTGTACAACGGAGCTCACGTCCCGAGCTGCAGCGCGCACGTTCTGAGCGCGGCCGGCCCTGGCGCCTGTCCGAAGGGTTCGATCATGGGCTCGGGCGGCGGGAACGCGTTCGCTGACACCGTCATCACACACCCGAAGATCACGATCGTCAACGGCGGCGCCAACGTCGCCTACTTCTACACGGTGCTCAACAACCCGGCACGGGTGCAGGACCCGGTGCCCGGCCGGATAACGAGGCTGCACGGCAACTACGCCTATCACCTCCACGTCACGATCCCGGAGGACCTGCGGGTCGTCGCCGGGGTTCCGATCAAGGTGACGCTGCTTCACATCGTCGCCGGACGCGGCAAGTGGCTGGCGCTGACGGCCGCGCCACAGGGCGTAAAGGTGGTGACCACGTTCGACAACGGGGCGAAGATCTCGGCCCAGGTCTGGCTCCAGAACACCTAGTCGTTGGGTGCTCGCGGACCGGAGCCCGAGGTCGGGATCAGCCGTCGGCCGGCGCCCCGAGGTAAATCGACTGCAGCTGCTGGTATGCCGCCAGCCCCTCGGGTCCGAGCTCGCGGCCAAGCCCCGATCCCTTGACTCCGCCAAACGGCGCCACGGGGTCGGGGAGGTACTGGTTGACGCCGATCGTGCCGGTCTGAATGCGGCGAGCGACGTCAGTTCCATGGTCCGTGTCGGACGTCCAGACGGTTCCGCCGAGCCCGTACTCGGAGTCGTTGGCGATCCGAACGGCGTCCGCCTCGTCGTCGTACGCGATCACCGAGAGCACCGGGCCGAAGACCTCCTCGCGAGCGATGGTCTGATCGTTCGTGACGTCGGCAAACACGGTCGGCTCGACGAACCAGCCCCGCCCCTCGGGTCGCCCGCCGCCGGTCACCAGACGAGCGCCCTCTTCCTGGGCCGTGCGGATGTAGCCCTCGACCCGGTCGCGGTGTCGCGAGGACGACATCGGTCCGATCATCGTCTCGGGATCAAGTGCGTCGCCCACCGGCATGCCGTTGGCGATGCCGGCGAACGTCTGCACGACCTCCTCATACCGTGACCGAGGCGCGAGGACACGTGTGCCGAGGTAGCACGTCTGGCCGTTATTGAGCAGGGTCGCACCAAACAGCGCCTCGGTCGCCGTACACAGGTCGGCAATCCTCGAGCACGATCGCGGCCGACTTGCCCCCGAGCTCGAGCGAGACTGGACGCAGCAGCCGTCCACAGGTCTCGGCGATCGAACGACCTGCAGCGGTGGAACCGGTGAACGCAACCTTGTCGATGCGAGGGTGAGACACCAGGTACGCGCCGACCTCGCGACCAGCCGGAACGATATTGACGACCCCCGCGGGAACGCCGGCCTCCTGCGCTGCCTCCGCGAGCAGCAGCGAGTCGAGCACCGTCTCGGGGCTTGGCTTCATGACGACCGTGCAACCCATCGCCAGCGCAGGCGCAAGCTTGAACATCGCGAGCGTCTGCGGATAGTTCCAGGGCACGATCGCTCCGATTACCCCGACCGGGTGTCGCGCGACTCGAACCGTCCCGCCGAGCAGTCCCGGTCGCTCCTCCTCCAGCGCCGTGCTCCGAATCGGCCCGAGGCCGGACCTACCTGAGCAGTTCTCGTAGCGCGAGTTCGATTGCGTCGGCGCGGCAGCGCGGGCCATGGTCGGCGGCCATGAAGTGGTTGCCGATGGCGAGGGAGAAGGCGAGGACACAGCGGGCCTCAACTTCGTCTGGGTCGGCGCACAGAGTGCCGAACAGCGATCGGAGGTACTCCATCCGTCGGTTGTCGACTCCTCTGAGGCGCTCGGCGACGGCGGGGTCACGTCGTGACCAGTCGCGGATCGCGAGCTCGAGTGGAAGTAACCGTTTGCTGAAGGTCAGGGCTCCGGCGCGCCGGATTTTTGTGCGAGGCTCGCCGCCGCGGCGTTCGACCTGTTCTTGGACTTCGTCGGTCGCGGCGCGCTCCCAGGTGTCGAGGATCGCTGAGAGCAGCGCATCGCGGTTCTTGAAGTGCCCATAGAAGCCACCGCGAGTCACTCCGAGTGACTTGGCGAGCGGCTCGATCCGAACCGCGTCAGGGCCGCCGCCGGCCAGCGCTGCTGCGCCGGCCTCGACCCAGGCGGCCCGGGGGGTGCGGGTTGGAGGCGCCATCAGGCGCTATCGCGATCGCGGTGTGGTTGACGAGGCCATCAAGGAGGCGTACCTTACGGATATATACACTACTGTACATATGGAGGTGCGCGATGACAGCGCCAGAACTTCGTACCGCGGCCGCACCCGCGGTGAGCCAGGTCTCGCTACCGAGGGAAGCGCGGGCGCTGAGCACCCTCTCACGCATCGACTACCACGACGCCTTTCGGGTCGACAGCGGCGCTGAGCTGAGCGCTGAGCAGTGGGCGCGCGCGGTGCTCGCGGACCCTCCGCTCGCCGTGCGCGCCCGGCTGCTGTTGGGCTGGACCGCGCTCGGGCTGAGGCTCGGAGCGCCCTGGTCTGAGCATCGCGTGCTCGGATGGAAGATCGAACGCCGCGACCCGGGCTACCTGCTGCTGACGGCACGATCGTGGCTGGGATTGCGCGGCGAGCTGCTATTTCGCCGCGAGCCCCACGGGCTGCTGTTCGCAACCTTCATCCAGCAGAGCAATCCTGCCGCGCGGACCCTTTGGGGCGCGATCACGACCACCCATCAACAGACCGTTCGCTCGCTGATCACCCACGCAGCCCGCCGCCAGAGGGTGGCCGTGTGACGCGAGCGATCGCGTTCTCGTCGATGAAGCGACTTCGGATCTCGTCGTAGACGGCGTCAGCCGCCTCCGGCGTGTAGGAAGGCGAGCGCGCCAGGCAGATCAGATCGAACGGCTCGGTGGCTTCGTACTCGTGCCAGAGCGACCAGTCGAATGGAACCGGGGGCTCGAGCGCCAACGGTCTAAGCCGGTCCGTGCTCCCCAGATCCTCGCGTAAATTCGGAGGGGCGAGCGTGGGCAGGCGGATCGTACGGGTCGAGAGGTCGAAGTCCTCGAATACGTGGGGCAACAGATCGCCCGGCTCCCACGGATAGTCCATGAAATCCTCGTAGCGTCCGCCGATCACGTACGTCAGCTCGCCAATCCACCGATTGGCGATCGCGAAGGCGAGATAGTTGCCGTCTGCCAGACCGTCATCTCCTGCCCTGGGACTGTGTCTGTTGTGCGGTGGCTCGCGCAGCAATTCGGTCAGGAGATAGTCAAAGCCACAATCGCCCGTGCCCAAGTCAGCGTGCGCATCAACGTGTGTCACTCGAAATGGCGGGACCAGTAACCCCCTATCGATCGCGTCACGCCATCGGAAGAACAGGTCACCGTGATGCTCGATCGCGAAGCCGGGCAGGGGTCCACTGAGTCGGCAGTTGCACCGAAGGAACGAGAGGACCTTCGGCAAATCCCATGGCGGATGAACCTCGGCGTCGAGCCGTGGATCATCGCGGCCGCGCCCGTCCTCGGACCCATAGACGAAAGCGTCAAGATCTATGTCGAGAACACGTCGCATACCCTTCCTTCATTTCCGCACTTCTCGCTCGCGGCCGGCGATTATGCGGCATGACCCGGGGCTTCATGAAGGCCCCGTGTGCGGTATAAATTGGAAGTGGAGCGGAGCGGCTGATCGCTCTTTTGCATCGTCCGCGGAGGCCGGACGAGGTCTTGACAGTGCGGGCGCTGAGAAACTGTCACGGTGGCCGCGGTTCGCGTGCTCCTGTCCGAGGGATCAAGCCTGACCGCGCGTGAGGTGGTTAGTTGCCTGGGCCCGGCCGGGTATCACATCGAGGTGCTGGATCCGGATCCGCTATGCCTTGCCCGGTGGAGCCGCTGGGTCCGGAAGGTGCATCGGAGTCCGCGTCCCGGAGGCGAGCCGCTTGATTGGCTGGAGCTGGTCAAGCACCTGGTCGTTGAGCGCAGGATCGACGTCGTGTTGCCGACGCACGAGCAGGCGTGGCTGTTCGCGGCCGCGGCTGCGCGGCTGTCGGGTGTTCCGGTCGCGGTCGCGGACATCGCTGCGTTTGACCGGGTGCAGAGCAAGGTGGAGTTCGCGAGACTGCTTGACGAGTTCGGACTGCCGCAGCCGCCGTGGCGGCCGGTCGCCAGCGAGGACGACCTTGTCGGGCTACCGTTTCCGTACTGGCTGAAGGCCGCCTACAGCACTGCTGGGCGGGGTGTGCGGCTGGTGAGCGATGACCGGACGCGTGCCGAGGCTGCAGACGATCTGCTCGGACAAGGCGGGCCGCCGGTGATGGTGCAGCAGCCGGCAAAAGGCGAGTACGGGCAGGTCCAGGGGTTGTTCGATCGGGGGAGCCTGGTGGCCGTGCACACCAGTGTCCAGACTGGGATCGGGATCGGTCCCAGCGCCGCGGCGCGTCTCAGCGTCGATCATCCGGTGCCGCGCTGCGACATCGCCGCCGTGGGGCGGGCGCTCGGGTGGCACGGAGGACTCACCCTCGATTACCTGCACAGTCACGGCGCGCCGCAGTACATCGAGTGCAATCCGCGGACCGTGGAGCCCGCCAACGCGACCGCCGCCGGCGTCAACATCCCCGAGCTGCAAGTCCGCCTGACGCTCGGAGAAGAGCTCCCGGCCCGACCGCAGGTCGGCAGCGCCGGAGTTCGCACGCACGGCACGATCGCGCTGCTGCTCGGAGCGGCCGCGTACGACGGGTCGCGCCGGGCCGTGCTCTACGAGCTCGCGCTTGCGGTCGCGCGTCGTGGGCACTACCGCGCCAGCGCCGAGCAGCTCACCCCGATCGTGCGAGACCCACCAAGCGCCGCCGCGCTCGCGTTCCTCGCCGCTCGCGTCCTCGCCTCGCCCGCGCAAGCCACAGCGGTCGCGAGCAACGCGGTCGCCCGCTACTCGATCACAGCCAACACAATCGACCTGCTCTCAAACGCGCTCTAGACGACAAGATCGGCTCTTCTACGTGCGGCGCTCGAGGGTCTTGGCGGTCTCATCCGCGCATCGGTAGCCGCTGCGCAGTGCCCCCTCGACATATCCCTGGAAGTTCAGGGACGTCTGCTCCCCGGCGAAGTGAAGGCGTCTCTCCTGGTGGCCCTGAATGCCGTTGAACGCGGTGTACTGGCCGACCGCCAGGTATGAGTAGGCGCCGAGAATGTGGGGGAGTCGCCGGAGGACCATACGAAGAACGCCTTGCCGTTGTAGTGCGACCGGCTCCCGGGGAATAGCTGCTCGAAGCCGGCCAGATAGTCGGCGACCATGCGGTCCGGCGGCCTGCCGCGGTAGCTGCGCAGGCCGTAGCGCGAGCCCCATCGCTGTCCGACCAGCTCGCCGTCGTCGAAGTAGCCGCGCAGAGTCTGGATACGACCGCCCGGTCGATCCGACCACTCATAGACCTCGGCACGTATCCCATGCCGGCGCCACAGCCGCTACGCGCAGCCAAGGCCGGCGATGCCGGCCCCGACGACCACCACTCGAGCCTCCGGATCCGTCCGGGCAGCTGAACCCGGTCTCGCCGATCCTCGTCCTGGACCCATTGCTTCTCCTTATTCTGCTGTGAGCTGATGCCGGCAGCGTCAGACCGACCTGAGCCTCGCGCGGCCGCGCGTCGGCCGCGGTCTATCGTGGGCTGGCGTGTCGACGCTCGTGATCTCGGACCTTCATCTGGGATCACGTCTGCGCCATGACGTCCTCACGCAGCCGGAGCCGCTGAACCGGCTGCTCGAGACACTCGAGGGCATCGAGCGGCTTGTGTTGCTCGGGGACGTCGTCGAGCTGCTCGAAAAGCCGGCCGAGCGCGCGATGAATGTAGCCGAGCCGATCCTGCGCCGGATCGGCAGGACGCTCGGGGTCGGCCGGGAGGTGATCTTGGTGCCCGGCAACCACGATCGCGCCTTGGTCGCCGGCTGGATCCGGCGACTCGGCGCCGGCCTCGCTCCTGACAGCCGCGTTGCCCTTGACGCGACGCCGCAACTGGCCCGCGTCGCCTCCTGGCTTGCGCCAAGCCGCGTCCGGGTGCACTACCCGGGCGTGTGGCTTGCGCCCGGAGTGTGGGCGACGCACGGGCATTACCTCGATCGACACCTCCTGCCTGAGACGGCGTTCGGCGTGACGCGAGGTCTGCTCGGACGCGTCCCGAGACCCGGCGCGCTCCCGATCGATTACGAGCTCGCCGGAGGGCCGTCGCTGACCCGCCTCGAGGCGCTCCTCATCAAGGCGCTGCCGCGCCCGCTCGCGGCGCTGGCAGAGGACGTCGCTGAGCTGATCCGCGCGTCGACGATGCCGCAGGGCCCCAGCCGCCTGCTGCGCCCCGGGATGGCGCGCCTGACCGCGAGTGTCCTGGGGGCGCAGATGCGCTTTGCAAGCCTCCCCGCACTGTCGCACGTGGTCGGGCGGCTCGGCGTTGACGCGGACTGGGTGCTCTTCGGTCACGTGCATCGGCTTGGCCCGCTGCCGGACGATCTCCGGACGCGCTGGCAGGGACCGCAGGGCCGACCCCGGCTACTCAACACCGGCTCCTGGGTCTATGAGCCGCTGCTCGTCCACAACGCCACCGCGCCGCACCCGTACTGGCCCGGCGGGGCCGTGATCTTGGAGGATGACCGGGCGCCCCGCACTGTCGGCGTCCTCGACGCGGTCCCCGCCGGCGCGCTGCACTGAGCAATCGATATCTTGGCGTCGTGACGCCGCGTACGCGGGCTGAGAGCCTTCTTTCCCAGGCCGAGTACGAGAGTGGCGGTGAGGAGCCGGTGGGACGCTGATGCGGTTCGGCGTTGTTGTCGGCGCTCCCGATCTGGCCCGCTATGTGGCAGCTGTCCGCAGAGCCGAGGATCTTGGATACGACGTGGTGCTGTGCTCTGACCACCTCGACCTGAGCGGCCGCCACTTCTCCCATTTCGCGCCTATTCCTGCGCTGACGGCGGCGGCGCTGTCGGCCGCGCGGGTGCGGATCGGAACTGCCGTGCTCAATCAGGACCTGCGCCATCCCGCGGTCCTCGCACGCGAGGCGGCGTCGCTGGACGTGCTGAGCGGTGGACGTCTCGAGCTCGGGCTGGGCGCCGGGTGGCTCGAGTCCGAGTACCGCGCAGCCGGCATCCCGTTTGACCCGATCGGCCGGCGTGCACGTCGCTTCGCCGAGTACGTGCAGGTGGTCAAGGGCGTGATCGCGGAGCCGGAGTTCAGCTTTCGAGGCGAGTTCTTCACGATTGACGCGATGCCGGGACAGCCGCCACCACTACAGCATCCCCACCCACCGGTGATGATCGGCGCCGTCGGGCCGCGACTGCTCCGGCTTGCGGCGCGCGAGGCGGATATCGTCAGCATCAACTTGCTCCGCTTGCCGGATCCGAGCGACGCGGCGCTGGCGGAGCGAGTTACCGTGGTTCGCGAGGCAGCGCCCGAGCGGTTTGACTCGCTGGAGCTGCAGCTCCCGCTCGCCATCGCGCCTCCGTCCAATCGGCCTCCCGTCGATGCGATCGTCGCCGCGGCGGGGGCAGGCGACCCGTTCTTCGCGATGCTGGCCTCAAGGACTGACGTCGACACCCTGGCTTGCTCGCCGATGGTTCTGACCGGCGCGCCGGTCGAGATGGCGGAGAGTCTGAGCGGCCTGAGCGAACGTCATGGGATCGGCTC
>DATNKY010000218.1:0-3124 GCA_035603155.1 Solirubrobacteraceae bacterium | reverse complement strand
CGCTGCTGATCCAGGCGTTCATCGTCAAGCCCTACCGGATCCCGAGTCCCTCGATGGTCCCGACGCTCGACATCGGACAGCGGGTGCTCACCAACCGGCTCGTCAGCCACCCGAGCATCGGCGACATCGTCGTCTTCCATCCGCCGCACGGTGCCGATTCCGCCGAGCCGATCTGCGGTAACCCGAACCAGGGGCTCGGCCACCCGCAGGCGTGCGACAAGCCGACCTCGGCCGAGTCCACACAGACGTTCATCAAGCGCGTCGTTGCCGGCCCCGGCGACCGGGTGTCGATCATCGACGGCCACGTGTACCGCAACGGCGTGCGCGAGAAGGACCCCTACATCAGGCCGTGCGGCGAAGGCGCTGCGTGCACTTTCCGGAAACCGATCACCGTTCCGCCCGATCATTACTTCATGATGGGCGACAACCGTGGACTGTCCGACGACAGCCGTTTCTGGGGACCGGTCCCCGACAAATGGGTCATCGGTGTCGCCTTCTTCACCTACTGGCCTCCCGACCGGATCGGCACCCTCTGACCAAGCCCGGGGCCGCAACGGCACCAGGCCGCGCAAGCGCGTGAGCCGGCCGGGCCGGCGGCTGCTGAACTTCGATCGCGGGCTCGGGGTGCGGTTCGTCGCCGGCGCCGATGAGGCCGGGCGCGGCTGCCTCGCCGGGCCGCTGGTCGCGGCCGGGGTGCTGCTCGACCTCGAACGGATCGGGCCCGCGCAGGCGCGCGCGCTCGGGCAGCTCAACGACTCAAAGCAGCAGACCCCCGAGGGCCGTGCGGCGCTCTACCCGGTGATCCTGGGGCTCGCGGCGCGTGTCGTCATCGTCTCCCGGTGCGCGCCCGGGATCGACGCCCGTGGCCTGCACAAGACCAACCTGGCGGCGCTGCGCGACGCGCTCGCCGCGGTCGCCGTGCAGGGGTGCATCTGCCTCAGTGACGGTTTCCCGGTCGCCGGCCTGGGCCACGAGCAGCGCGCCGTGATCGGCGGTGATGCCAAGAGCGCCGCGATCGCAGCCGCCTCGGTGCTCGCCAAGGAGACCCGGGACCGGTACATGCGCCGTGCCGACGCCGCGCACCCTGGCTGGGAGTTCGCGCAGCACGTCGGCTACTCGACGCCCGAGCACCGCGAGGCGATCGAGCGCAACGGTCTGTCACCCCTGCACCGGTTGTCGTTTCAATCGATCGCGTATCAGCAGTTGGCCCTCGGCGCCTGACGCCGACCTGCGGACCGCTGGGCCCCGGTAGGGCGACGCGTCTGTCAGAAGGCGCCCTCGAGGTGCTCCAACGAGATGAGCCTGCCGCTCGCGTCGACCGTTACCCCGATCGCGTCGCAGCGCACCACCGGCGCGTAGGGGCGCTCGCGGTCACGGTCGCGCAGCCAGCTCGACGCCATCCGGCGCACCTGCGCCTGCTTGGCGGGGCGGACGGCCTCGAGCGGCCCGCCCCGACTCCCGCCGGCGTGCCGTGTCTTGACCTCGCAGAACACGAGCACGCGGCCGTCGAATGCGATCAGGTCGAGCTCACCCCAGCGGGTGCGGTAGTTGCGCTCGAGGATCGCGAACCCGCGGCGCTCGAGGTGCTCGGCGGCGAGCCGCTCCCCGGTCGATCCCAGTCGCTGGCGCCGATCGCCGCTCATCGCCCGCGACGCTAGATCCGATCGCGTCACAGGTGGGTTGCGAAGCGTGCCGATTGCGCTTCAAAACGGCCCGCGATTGGCGCACATTTGTGACAGTCGCACACCCACGCGTCACGCGATCGGACCTACGTTGGGCCGATGCTCGCGCGCGTGCGAACGTTCACGATCGACGGGGTCCAGCCGCGCCAGGTCTGGGTCGAGGTCGACATCCGCTCAGGGCTGCCGGCGTTCACGATCGTCGGCCTCGGGGACACCGCCGTGCGCGAGTCGCGTGACCGGATCCGGGCGGCGATCCTCAACTCGGACTTCGAGTTCCCCGCCACGCGGATCACCGCCAATCTCGCGCCCGCGGCGCTGCGCAAGGCAGGGCCAGGGTTCGACGCGGCGATCGCCCTGGCGGTGTTGGCCGCTAGCGGCCAGGTGCCGAGCGAGGCGCTCGCGTCCTACGCCGTGTTCGGCGAGCTGTCACTCGGCGGCGAGCTGCGTGACTCGGCCGGCGCGCTCGCGGTCGCCGAGGGCGCCATGCGAGAGGGTTGCGCGCGGTTGATCGTTGGGCGCCAGCGGGCCCGCGAAGCGGCGCTCGTGTCGGGCCTGACGATCGTGGCGGTCGCCGATCTTCGCGCCGCGGCGGCGGTGCTGGGCGGGGCACCGCCACCGCCGCTGCCCGAGGCGCCCGCCCAGGGAAGCTCAAACGGCCGTCCGCAGCTCGAGGACTTGGCCGACATCCGCGGCCACGGCGCGCCGCTGCTCGCCCTCGAGATCGCCGCCGCCGGCGGTCACAACCTGCTGATGGAGGGGCCGCCCGGGACCGGTAAGACGATGCTCGCGCGGCGGCTGCCCTCGATCCTCCCGCAGCTGACGCGATCGGAGGCGATCGAGGTGACCCGGATCCACAGCGTCGCCGGCCTGCACGCGGGGCCGCTGATCGTCTCGCGTCCATTTCGCGCGCCCCACCACACGATCTCCTCCTCCGGGCTCGCGGGCGGCGGCGCGCCTCCCCGTCCGGGCGAGGCGACGCTCGCGCACCACGGCGTGCTGTTTCTCGACGAGCTGTCGGAGTTCCAGCGGTCGAGCCTCGACGCGCTGCGCCAGCCGCTCGAGGACGGCTACGTGACGATCGTGCGCGCGCAGCGGGCGGTCCGGCTCCCGACCCGGTTCATGCTCGTGGCCGCGACCAACCCGTGTCCGTGCGGGTTCGCCGGCGTCGGTGACGGGGACCGCTGCAGCTGCGGCGAGGCCGAGCTGCGCCGCCATCGTCGGCGTCTCAGCGGCCCGCTGCTGGACCGTATGGACCTCGTGATCGACGTCCAGCGGCCGTCGGCCGGCGAGCTGCGGCGGGCGCCGGCGACCAGCTCGGCGCGGGCCCGCGGACGGGTCGCGGCGGCGCGCCAGCGCCAGCGCCGGCGCCTCGCGACGACCGGGGCGGGGTGCAACGGCGAGATGGACGCGCGGACCGTGCAACGGCTCGTGAGGCTCGAGGA
>DATNKY010000480.1:0-2967 GCA_035603155.1 Solirubrobacteraceae bacterium | reverse complement strand
GGGAGACGAGTCATTCGAGCAACAGGGCCACTTCGAGAAGTACTGAGCGAGACCCCGCTCGTCGACCACCACGCCCACGGCGTCCTGCTCGCGCCGCCGGCGAGCATCGACGAGTTCCGCGGGCTGTTCTCCGAGAGCGGTGACCCGCGACAGTGGCCCCACGTCGCGACCGGCGCGATGTACCAGCGCGCGATCCCGCTGCTAGCCGAGCAACTCGGATGCGAGGCCACCGAGGCGGCCGTGTATGAGCATCGCCGCTCCCGTGATCCAAGCGAGTACGCGGCACAGCTGCTGCGCGCCACCGGCACCGACCTGCTGCTCCTAGATGACGGCTTTCCGCCGCCCGGCGTCGGCACGAGCTGCGCACAGCTGGGCGAGCTCGCGGGCTGCGATGCGCGGCCCGTGATGCGAATCGAGCGGGTGGCCGAGGAGGCAGGAGAGGACAGGCTCGCTGACGACCCGCCCGATCACGGCCGGCTCGATCATGACCGGCTCGATCGCGACCCGCTCGATCACGACCGGCTCGATCGCGTCCGCGCGGGGGTCGAGTCAGCGCGCGCCGACGGCTTCGTGGCGCTGAAGACGATCGTGGCCTACCGCGGCGGGCTCGACCTGGACGCCCTGGCGGCCCCGTCGCGCACCGACCGGCTGGAGGGCGCGCCGCTGCGTGGCGTGCTGATGGCGGCGCTCGAGGCCAACGAGGCGACCGGCGACCCGCTGCCGGTCCAGGTCCACACCGGCTTCGGCGACTCCGACCTGCTCCTCCCCGCCGCGCGGCCCGGGCTCCTGAAGCCGCTGATCGAGCGCTTTCGCGAGACCACGTTCGTACTGCTGCACTGTTACCCGTTCATCCGCGAGGCCGGCTGGCTCGCGCACGTATACGGCAACGTCTATTTCGATCTCTCGCTGACGATCCCCCACGTGTCGCGACCGGCCGTCGCGCTCGCCGAGGCGCTCGAGCTCGCGCCGGTCTCGAAGCTCCTGTACGCGTCAGACGCGGCGCGAGCGCCTGAGCTCTACCTGCTCGCGTCGGCCTGGTGGCGCGACGCGCTCGCCGAGGTGTTGCCGGCGCTGCTATCGGATGACGGGGCCGTGTCGGCCACGCGCATGATCCTGCGCGACAACGCGCTCCGGGTCTACCGGCTCGGGGATCGCGCTGTGACGTCAATATGAGCGACGCTCGTTGACATCGGATTTAGGATCCTTGGCCCGGAGCCAGAACTGCAGGGGGGGAATTATGTTGAGTGCGTGCCGGCGGTCGATATGGCGTCTCGTTGGTGTGGGTGTGGTTGGCGTGGTGGCGATGGTCGCGGGCGCCAGTTCCGCTTCTGCTGCGGACTTGATCTACTGGGGCAACTTCGACTCGAGCACGATCGGTTTCGCGAACCTGGACGGGAGCGGCGGCGGCGGCCAGCTCGATACCAGCGGCGCGACGGTCGACCATCCGGATGGCCTGGCGATCGACTCGGCGACGGGCCGGCTTTACTGGGCCAACTTCGGCGTTCAAATGGGCACTCTAGGTGACGGAACCACGATCTCGTTCGCCAATCTTGGCGGCGGCGCCGGCGGCGTCCTCAATCCGAATGGGGCCACGGTCGCAGGTCCCGACGGGCCCGCGATCGACCCCGTCGCGAGGAAGATCTACTGGGCGAACTCGAATAACACGATCTCCTTCGCCGACTTGAACGGTTCCGGCGGCGGTCAGCTCAACACGACGGGAGCGATCGTCGACGCGCCCAACGATGTCGCGATTGACCCGGCCGCAGGCAAGATCTACTGGGCCAACGGCGGCACTTCCGGCGCTGACCCCCACGCCAACACGATCTACTTCGCGAACCTCGATGGAAGCGGCGGTGGCGGGCAGCTCAACACCAGCGGCGCCACGATCAACTTTCCAAACGGTCTCGCCATAGACCCAGCCGTCGGCCGGATCTATTGGGCAAACAATGACCCATCTCACCCCGTCTCGTTCGCCAATTTGAACGGGAGCGGCGGCGGCGATCTTAATGTACCGCCGACCTCGAACGGCGACGGATCGTTCGGCCTCGCGCTCGATCCGGCGGCCGGGAAGGTCTACTACGGCGCAGGCAACGCGATCTTCTTTGCAAACATCGATGGCAGCGCAGGCGGGCAGCTGAACACCGGCACCGCCCCGCTGAACAGCCCGGACTTCCCGGTGCTGCTCAAGACGCCAACCGGTGTCGGCGCCCCAACGATCACCGGCGCCACGTCCCCCGGATCGACCGTCTCGTGCTCCACGGGCAGCTGGGCACCCGACCTCGTCGGCGCATTTCTCTACCAGGCGCCGCAGAGCTTCGCGTACGGCTGGACGCGGGACGGAGCCGCGATCGCCGGCGCCGCGTCGAACTCGATCGTCGCGGGTTTGCCCGGGCGTTACGCCTGCACCGTGACCGCTGCAAACCACGCCGGAGCAAGCTCGCAGACCAGCGCGCCGTTCACCGTCATCGCCGCGCCGACGGCGTCAATCTCAGCGCCCGCCTCGGGCGGCACCTACGTCAAGGGTCAGTCGGTCACGACCACTTTCAGCTGCAAGGAAGGCTCGGGAGGTCCAGGGCTCACGTCGTGCGATGACTCCGACGGGACCAGCACGGTGAGCGGCGGCTCGGGTCACCTGAACACCTCGACCCTCGGCGCCCGGGCCTACACGGTGACCGCCACCTCGAAAGATGGCCAAACAAAGACGGCGAGCATCTCGTACACGGTGGTCCGACCGCTTGCCGTATCGATCCGGACCGCTCGCGCGACCGTGAACTCCGGGAAGACGAGGATCACCGTCGCCTGCTCCGGCGGCCCTCCCAAAGCGACCTGTCGCGGACGCGTGTCGACAACGGTCAGGCGTCGCGTCGTTCGCGTGATCGCCCACCACCGCAAGGTGACGTTCAAGACGATCACGTACGCTAGCGCGCGCTACACCGTCTCGAGTGGCAAGTCGAGCCCGATCGGCTT
>DATNKY010000464.1:0-2655 GCA_035603155.1 Solirubrobacteraceae bacterium | reverse complement strand
CCCCATACAGGCCTGTCCGAGCTTCAGAACAGACCACCACCGCAAACGATGCGCTGAATGTATTGTCCCCGAGCTAAGAACCTCCTTCAAAAGAGGCGGCGCATCCCATCCGGGAGACAGCGGTGACGGCATCGATCACGCGAGGAGAAATACGTGAAGACGGTTAGAGAGGCGACGTTCGAGCTGCTTCGCGAGCGCGGCATGACCACCCTGTTCGGCAATCCCGGCTCCACCGAGCTGCCGATGCTGACCGAGTTTCCAGCGGACTTTCGCTACGTGCTCGGCCTGCAGGAGGCGACCGTCGTCGGGCTTGCCGACGGGTACGCGCAGGCGAGCGGAGGGCCGACACTTGTCAACCTGCACACTGCGCCCGGAGTCGGCAACGCTATGGGCGCGATCTTCAACGCGCAGGCGAACAAGTCGCCGCTCGTGATCACCGCCGGCCAGCAGTACCGCTCGTTGATGACGTTGCAGGCGAACCTGACCAACCGCGACGCGGCGCGCGTGCCCGCACCGCTGGTGAAGTGGAGCTATGAGCCGCCACGGGCCGAGGACGTGCCGCATGCGCTGGCACGGGCGATCCACATGGCGACGCTGCCTCCGCGCGGGCCTTCGTTCCTGTCGATCCCGATGGACGATTGGGGTGCCGAGGTCGACGAGGACGCCGTTCGCCATCAGGCCGGCCGCACGGTCGGCGGCGCCGCCCAGCCCGGACCCAAGGTGATCGCAGCACTTGCCGAGCAGCTGCGCAGCGCCGAGCGTCCCGCGCTGATCGCAGGGCCCGAGATCGATGCAAGCGGCGGTTGGGAGGCCGCGATCGGGCTCGCCGAACTACAGCGCCTGACCGTGTATGCGACGCCCGCCACCGGCGGCGGGCGACTTGGCTTTCCCGAGGATCATCCCCTGTTCCAGGGCATCCTTCCGCCCGCCGTGTTGCCTGTCGGCGAAATGCTTGCCGCGCACGACTTCGTGCTTGCCGTCGGCACCTCCGTCTTTCCCTACTACCCCAACGTGCCTGGGCCGCTGCTGGCCGAGGGAACCACGCTCGTCGCGATCACAAGCGATCCCGACGAGGCCGCGCGCGCGCCGATGGGCGATGCGATCCTGGCCGATCCCGGGCTCACGCTGGCGGCGCTTGCCGATGCTGTCGGCGAGTCCGACCGGCCTGCGCCCCCGGCCCGACCTGCGCCCGAGGCGGCGCCGATCACCGATCCGATCAGCCCCTCCACGGCGGTGCGTGCGCTTGCCGAGGTGTTTCCTCAGGACGGGATCGTGGTGCTCGAGTCTCCCTCCGCCACGCTGGCGCTGCGCAACCAGTTGCGCCTGTCCAAGCCCGGCAGCTACTACTTCTCCTCCGGCGGGGGGCTTGGCTTCGGTATGCCGGCCGCGATCGGTGCGCAGATGGCACAGCCGAGCCGGCCCGTCGTGTGCGTGATCGGCGAGGGCTCCGCCCAGTATGCGATCCAGAGTCTGTGGACCGCCGCTGCCTATGACGTGCCCGTCACGTTTCTGGTGTTGCGCAACGACGAGTACGCGATCCTCAAGTGGTTTGGCATGCTCGAGGACATCGTGGACGCACCCGGGCTGGACCTGCCGGCGCTCGACTGTGCTGCTGTCGCAAGCGGATACGGTGTTAACTCGCGCGTCGTGGATGGGAGCGAGGCGCTGAGCGACGCTCTGAGCAAGGCGCTCGCTTCGGAGAAGCCCGAGCTGGTCGAAGTCGAGGTCGCTCCAGGTATGGCACTGCTATGAGTGAGTCGCCCGATGTGATCGTCGTCGGCGCCGGGCTCGCCGGCCTGGTCAGCACACTCGAGCTGTTGCGCAGCGGGCATACGGTGCTGCTGCTCGATCGCTGTCAGCCGCAGGAGATCGGGGGGCTGGCGCGCGAGGCATTCGGGGGGATGTTCATGGTGGATTCCCCCGAGCAGCGTCGCTCGCGTATACCCGACAACGAGCGGCTTGCACTCGAGGATTGGCTGCGGATCGCCGAGTTCGACCCTGAGGACACCTGGCCTCGACGCTGGGCGGAGCAGTACGTGACACGTGCGCGCGACGATGTGGGCGGCTGGCTACGCCAGCTTGGCGTGAAGTTCTTCCCGGTCGTCAACTGGGCCGAGCGCGGCAACTTCGGCGACGGCAACTCGGTGCCGCGCTTCCATTTGACCTGGGGCACCGGCAAGGCGCTGGTGCAAGCTGTTTGGGGCGCGATCGAGTCCCATCCGCGTCGCTCTGCGCTCGATCTGCGCCTGCGCTCGCGGGTGAGCGGACTGATCGTCGAGGAGGGACGGGTGGTCGGTTGTCGCGTGAGCGCCGAGGCCGCCTCCCCACGCTCGCGCCTAAGGACCGTCCAGGGAGAGCACGCGAATCTCCAGGCCGATGCCGTGGGCCGCCGGCCAGCGGACACATCTACCGAGCATGACACGGCGTCCACGTCGTACGAGGTGCGCGCCACCAAGGCGGTCGTGATCGCGGCGGGCGGGATCGGCGGCAACCTCGAGTTGGTCCGACGCGAATGGCCCACCTCGCGGCTTGGGCCGGCGCCGGAAAAACTGTTGATGGGCTCGCACTACTACGCCGACGGCGCGCTGCACGAAGAGGTGCGCCGGCTTGGTGGCAACGTCACCCACCTCTCGCGCATGTGGAACTACGCCGACG
>DATNKY010000424.1:0-4143 GCA_035603155.1 Solirubrobacteraceae bacterium | reverse complement strand
CCGCCCGCCAGCTCGCGATGCGCGGCGCCTCGGTGATCGCGTTTGACCAGTACCACCCTCCGCACGAGTTCGGCTCCACGCACGGCGACACGAGGATCACCCGTCTCGCGATCGGCGAAGGGACGCAGTACGTCCCGTTCGTGCGCCGCTCGCACGAGCTGTGGCGCGAGCTCGAGCTCGAGACCGGGGCGCAGCTGCTGACCCAATGCGGGGCGCTGATCCTCGGCGATCGCGACGATCCGTTCCTGCGCGAGACCCGAGCCGCCGCGGTGCAATACGGCATCGAGCACGAGGACCTGTCGCATGAAGACGTGGTCGATCGCTATCCGATGTTCGCCGTCGACCGAGAATTGGCGGCCTACTACGAGCCCGAGGCTGGCTACCTCCGGCCCGAGGCCGCCGTCCGCGTGCAGCTCGAGCTCGCCCGCGCGGCCGGCGCGCGGCTCCATCTCGGCGAGTGCGTGAACCGCTGGACCGCGAGCGCAGGTGGCGTCATCGTCCACACCGACGCCGGCACCTACGGTGCCGATCGGCTGGTGCTCTGCGCCGGCCCGTGGATCGCCAGCCTGTTCGCCGACCAGCGGACGTTTGCCGTCTACCGCCAGCTCCTGTACTGGTTCGCGATCCGCGAGCGATACGAGCAGCTGCGTGAGATGCCGGCGTTCGTGTGGCTGTTCGGCGGCGAGCACCGCGACTTCGAGCATTTCGCCGGCATCTATGGGTTGCCGGCGATCGACGGGCCGGCAGGCGGCATCAAGCTGGCGACCGAGCGCTACGAACGGACGACCACGGCCGACGGCCGCCAGCATCCGGCCACGGACGCCGAGACCGAGGAGATGTATGAGCGGTTCGTCCGGCCACACCTGCCGTGGATCGGGCCGGGCGCAGTACGGACCGTCTCATGCCTGTACACCTGCACACGCAACAGCGAGTTCGTGATCGACCGACACCCGGAACACGAGTCGGTCGTGATCGTGTCCGCGTGCTCCGGACACGGGTTCAAGCATTCGCCGGCGATCGGCGAGGCGGTCTCGCAGTGGATCACCGATCAGGCGCCCGAGATCGATCTCAGTCCGTTCAGCCTCGCGAACGCGCAGGCCGACGGAGGCGCCCTCACGTTGGGCTAAGACACAGATTCGGCCTGCTCGGCCCGCGCGAGCAGCTGCGGAAACTCGGGTGACTCGAACTGGGCCACGGCTCGCGCCCACATCGCCTGGCCCCAGTCGCGGATCTCCGGATCGTCGGTGTTGCCAACCCGGATCGAACCCCACAGGCTCCACCCGTACTGCGACATCAACGACCATAGCCGGACCCGCGCCAGCTCCCGCGGGCGCGGGCCGCCGTGGTACTGGGTCACGAGCCGCTCGGCCTGCTCCCGGTCGAGCTCGAGCTCGTTGATCGCGTCACCGAGGTCGTAAGCGGGATCGTTGTTACCCGAGTACTCGTAATCGACGATCCACAGATGGCTGCCGGCGCCGTCGGCCTCGATGAAGTTGCCCGGCATCAGGTCGTTGTGACACGGGGCGGTCCGCTCGCGTGTCCGAGTCAGGACCTCGGACATCGTCCGGGCCCGCTCCGCGTAGCGGTCGTAGTCGGGCGGCAGCGGGTAGTCGTTCTCGGCGACGATCTGCAGGTAGCGCGCCTGGACCTGCGCCATGTCGAAGTCCCGCGCGAACGGCGGCGCGTCGTGCAGGCGCTTGAGCGCCGCCGCCAGCGCCGTCACGCGGCGCGGGTCGTGGAAGTCGGCCGGCGTCAGCGTCACGCCGTCGACGAACTGCACCACCAGCGCCTCCGGCGCGTGCACGTGGGCGATCACCGGTGCCCCGACGCCGGCCCGCGCGGCCAGCTCCGAGTTGTGGTGCTCGTTCTCGCGGTCGATCCCCAGCTCTCCGCTCTCGCTCGCGCTCAGCCGCACGACGTAATCGGCGCCCGTGGTCGTGACGCGGTAATTCCGGTTCGTCATCCCGCCCGGGATCGGGACCACACGCCGATCCGGGGTGGCCAGCTCGGGCACCTGGTCACAGACGCGATCGAGCTCGTCGTCAGCCACGGGTCCGACGCCCTTCGGGGTCGTACAGCGCGTCGCGCTCGATCCGAGCCGGGACCGCGTCTCCGAACACGTCGACGGTCAGCTCGGTCCCCTGCCCTAGCTCGGCCGGGAGCGTCGCGAGCGCGACGTTGCGAGCGACCGTGTGGCCATATCCGCAGCTCCGGATCCGCCCGATCACGCCGCGATCGTCACGCACCGCCTCGCCGCCGTAGATCGTCACGTAGTCCTCGCCCCCGACGGTCAGCGTCCGCAGCCGGCGCGCCGGCTCGGCCACGCCGGGCTCGCTCAGCGCCGCGCGGCCGTTGAACGACTCCTTGTCGAGCGCGACGCAGAACCCAAGCCCGCTCTCATACGGCGTGTCGGTGGACGTCAGGTCGGTCCCGAAGTAGCGGTAGCCCTTCTCGAGCCGCAGCGACTCGAGTGCGCGGTAGCCCCCCGCCCTGATCCCGTGCTCGGCGCCGGCGGAGAACAGCTGGTCCCAGACCTGGACGGCCCAGTCGGGCTCCACGTAGAGCTCGTATCCGAGCTCGCCGACATACGTGATCCGCTGAGTCGGGACGGTCGCACCGCCGAGTTGCAGCGTGGCGGCACGGCCGAACGGCAGCGCGGCGTCGGAGACGTCGTCGGCAGTGCAGCGCGCGACCACGTCCCGGGCGCGCGGACCCCAGATGCCGATCACCGCGAGCTCGTTGCTGCGGTCACGGATCTCGACGGCCCCGTCTCGCTGGGCCCTGTTGAGCTCAAGCCAGCCGTGGTCGGCGTCGACGGTCGCCGCGCCGGTGATCACGCGAAACGCCTGCTCGTCGAGTCGCGTCACGGTCACGTCGGCGACGATGCCGCCCCGACGGTTGAGGAACTGGGTGTAGATCACGCTGCCCACGGGTCTGTCGATCCGGTTGTCGCAGACTCGCTCGAGCAGGGGCAACGCACCGGGTCCGCTGAGCTCGAGCTTGCCGAACGACGTCATGTCGATGATCCCGACGCGCTCGCGGAATGCCTCGTGCTCGCGTGCAACGCGCGCAAACCACGGTGGCTTGGTGAAGCCGAACCTGCGCTGGTCGGCGCCGCTCCGGCGCCAGCGATTCTCCGCCTCGAAATGATCGGCGCGCTCCCATCCGTTCTTGGCGCCGAACACCGCCCCGAGCTCCTGCTGGCGGATCTCGAGCGGGCTCGCGCGCAGCCCGCGGCCGAGCTCATCGTTGTCAAAGGGGTAACGCAGCCGGTAGTAGTAGCGATAGGCCTCGCGGGCGCGGGCGGTCGCGAACCACGGATCGTGGTAGGGATCGCCGAACCGCCAGGCGCGGTAGGCGTTGAGGTCGAGCTGCGGCTGGCCGTCGACGATCCACTCGGCGAGCGCGCGGCCGATCCCGCCCGCCCCTCCGAACCCGTTCAGGGACAGTCCCGCCGCGACCCAGAAGCCGGGCGTGCCGGGGATCGGGCCCAGCAGCGGGTTGGCGTCGGGCGTCATCGCGTCCGGGTGGCACAGCAGGCGGATCACGCCCGAGCGGTCAAGGAACGGAAATCGCCTGATCGCCCCCTCGAGCAGCGGCGCGAAGCGGTCCATGTCGGACTGCACCGCGCTCGCGCCGTGGTCCCATGGCACGCCCTCGGTCCACCGCACGACCGGGTCGGGCTCGTAGCCGCCGATCAGCATCCCGCCGGCCTCGTCGCGCCCGTAGACGAGGTTGTCGAGGTCGCGGAAGCACGGGCTGCCACGTGGGATCTCGTCACCGGGTACCGCCTGCATCAGCACGTGCTGGTGGTCGACGGGCACCGACGCCAGCCGCACGCCGACCATGCGTGCCACCTGCGGCGCCCACACGCCGGCGGCGTTGACGACGTGTTCGGTCTCGATCCGCCCACCCTCGGTGCGCACCGCTGTGACCCGCCGGTCGCGGCCGAGTTCGATCCCGGTCACCCGCGCTCGCAGCGCGACCGAGACGCCGCGCTCGCGTGCCGCGGTCGCGAGCGCATGGGTCGTGATGTGCGGATCCACGTGGCCGTCGCCGGCGACCCAGACGCCGCCGTACAGCGAGTCCGGTGACGCGTACGGCAGGCGCTCGAGCACCTCGGACGGCTTGAGCAGCTCGACC
>DATNKY010000371.1:0-2882 GCA_035603155.1 Solirubrobacteraceae bacterium | reverse complement strand
GGTCGGCTTCATGATCCGGCTGGCGACGATCGCGATCATGATCCTGGTCGCCCTCTGGGTCGCCGGGGTCAAGCCGCAGACGCTCGCGGTCGGAGGCGCGTTCACCGCCGTGGTGCTCGGTCTCGCGGCTCAGCAGACGCTCGGCAACGTGATCGCGGGGATGGTGCTGCTGAGCGCGCGCCCGTTCAAGGTCGGAGAACGAATACGGCTACAGGCGGGAGTCGTCGGCGGCCAGGCCGAGGGGACCGTCAGCTCGCTCGGGTTGCTCTACACGACCCTGATCCAGGGCGGCTCGGACAAGATGATGATCCCCAACAACGTCGTGCTCGCGGCCGCGATCGTGCCGATCAAGGAGCCCAAGTCGGTCGACGTCAGGGTGCGCCTGTCCTCGGGCGTGCGGCCCAGCCAGGTGCAGGCGATCCTTGACAACGAGATTACGACGCCGACGCGATCGAGCGCGACCGTGATGCTCGAGGAGGTGGACGGCGGCGAGCTCGTCGTACGCGTGCAGGCGACGCCCGAGCGTTCGGTTGACGGCGCTCAGCTCGCCGACGAGATCATCGCCGCGCTCGCGTCGGTCACCGGCGAGCACCAGCCGGTGCATGGCGAGGATTCCGAAGCGCGCCAAGAAGAGGACGGCGCCGAGATCCGGACCGCCAGCAGCCGGCGCGATGATGCGACAGTCCGTGGCCGGCGCTCCGGCGCGTCGGGTGAGCGCACCCGCGTGCGCGAGTAGGGCGGCTACCCTCCCACTTCCTCGCGATTACGCGCTCGGGTTAGGTTCAGCGCTTGTCGCGGTGCCCGGCCGCCATCTCCGAAGCGAGCTGGTGAGAGCCGAGACGCCGGCTGATGGCGGCGGCCGTATCAGGCGCGAACGACGCGAACGTCGCTCCGACACGCAGGCCGATCGGAGCGACCTCGACTTCGGCGCGATCCTGCGCGATCGCTCGGATGACCGCGGCAGCGACATCTTGCGGCGTGCGTGTGCCGACGCCACGCCGGAGCGTGACGCCCGCGTCGGCGAACAGGCCGGCGTCGCTGATGAATCCAGGCAGCACGACCGAGACCCCGACTCCGTGCTCTCGCAGATCCTCGCGCAGTGCCAGCGCGAAACCGCGCAGGCCGAACTTCGTCGCTGCGTACATCGATGCGCCCGGCGTTGCGGCCTTGCCCGACAGCGATGACATGAACACCAGATGGCCGCTGCCGCGCTGCACCATCGATGGCAGCAGCGCCCGCGCGAGCGCGATCGGGGCGCGGAGGTTGACCTCGAGCGTGCGATCGATCTGCTCCTGGCTGTACTCGTCGAGCTGGCCGCTGGAAGGCAGGCCCGCATTTGCCACCAAGACGTCGACGCCGGCAGTGACCGCTTCCTGCGCCAGTCGCTCAACCTCGTTTCGCGAGCTCAGGTCGCATCGGCTCGCCCGGGCTCCGAGGTCCTGCGCGAGCGCGTCGAGCACATCCTCGCGACGCCCGGTGAGCATCAGGCGCGTCCCGTGGGCCGCGAGCGCACGCGCGATCGCCTCGCCGAGCCCGCCGGTGGCGCCCGTCAAGAGCACGGTGCTGTCGGCCAGCACGATCCCCCTCCGCCTCGACACGGCTAAGCGGGAAACACGGCGACCGTGGCCGTGAAGCCGTGCAGGAAGCTCCGGCCGCCCACGGGACCGATCTCGCCGGCGGCGAAGAACCCGGCCGCGGGGGCGCCCCCGAGCTCCTCGTCGACGATCGCCGCATCGTGGTCGGAGGCGCCGAACATCTGCTTACCGCGACCGTTGCAGGAGAACACGAGCGCGCCCGCGGGCGGCTGACCGCCGATCGCCTGCGCGCGCAGGCGCAAGGCCCGGCGCAGGTCGGCGTCCGCCGAGCGCGCGTCGCGGGCATGGAGGCGCACGACCTGGCCGGTCTCGACGTTCGCGCCCACGACGATCGCGCCGTTGCCCGGATCGGCGCCGAGGACGCCGCGGACCAGGAAATCGCCCTGCTCGTACTCCGGCTTGCCGCCGTCGATCACGATCCCGATCAGCAGGCCCCCCGCGATCAGCGCCCGTTCATGGTCATTGAGACTGCCCACAACCTGCTCGATCGTCTCGACCGCGGGCCGGCCCGCGAGCTCGTACACCACGTTGCCCTCGGCCGAGGTGATCGTCAGCTCGCGCCCGAGCGGCGCCGCGCCCTGCGAGACGCACGGCAGCATCTCGACTCCCTCCAGGGAGACACCGACGGCCCCCTGCTGAAGCACATCACGGTCCAGGAACAGTGCGCCCGAGCCGTCGAGCGTGCGGCCGCTCGCGAGGCCGCCGAGCACCGGCAGCCCCGGCGCCTGCGCGGCGATGCCGGCGAGCACCGCGTCGGCCGGGGACGAATATGGGTCGCAGAGGATCATCATCGCGGCGTCGGGGCCACATTCGGGCAGCCCTTCGAGCACCGGATCGTCGTCATCGCCCCGTACCGAGGCGTGAAACGCGCGCGCGCTGCCATCCCCGAATGACGCCGCCCAGACCGCCACCGCGGTCCCGGACTCGAGCTCGCGGCCTCCACCAAGCACGCCACCGGCGCCACATCCGACCAGCGAACCGGGGGCGATCGCCGCGTGCACGCCCTCGAGCGTCGCCTCCGGCTCCCCCAGATGAGCCCCGGCGGCGAACACGACCGCAAGGTCGGACTCGGCGCCACCGAGCCCCTCGCCCGCGATTCGCGCCGCCTGAGAGGCTCCGGCGCGCGGATCGGGGTCGGTCGAGATCCCGGCTCCGACGCGGGTCGGCTGACTCATCGCTCCACGATACTGCCCTCGGTGCAAACCGCCGAGGTGATCGCGCTGTTCGGACCGACGGGCGTCGGCAAGACGGCGGTCGCGGTCGCGCTCGCGCAGCGCCTGCGGGCGG
>DATNKY010000636.1:0-3651 GCA_035603155.1 Solirubrobacteraceae bacterium | reverse complement strand
TCCGCGACAGGACCGCGCGCGCCCAACTCGAACAGGCCAAGAGCGACTTCGTTGCCACCGCCTCGCATGAGCTGCGCAGCCCGCTGACCTCGATCAAGGGCTTCGTCGAGCTGCTCGAGCGCAGCCCGGAGAACATGTCCGAGCGCCAGCGCGAGTTCATCGACATCGTCCTGCGCTCGACCGACAGGCTCGTCGACCTCGTCAACGATCTGCTCGACGTGGCGCGAATCGAGGCCGACAACGTCGACATCAACCGACGTCCGATCGATATCGGCGAGGCGGTACGTGACGTCGCTGAGCTGATGGGTCCCAGGATCAGCGACAAGCACCAGGCTTTGGGTGTGCACGTCGCTCCGGCGCTGCCGCTGGCGTACGCCGACCCGGGACGGATCCGTCAGATCATCGCCAACCTGCTGACCAACGCCCACATCTACACCGACGAGGGCGGGCGCATCGAAGTCACCGCCGAAGCCGACCGCGCGTGGGTCAAGATCACCGTCGCAGATTCGGGCGTCGGCATGACGGCGGACGAGCGAAGCCACATCTTCGACCGTTTCTACCGAGCCCATGGGGCCAGTGCGGTCGCGCCCGGCACAGGGCTCGGATTGTCGATTGTCGAGTCGTTGGTCACCCTCCACGACGGCAAGATCGAAGTCGAGAGCGAGCCCGGCGAGGGAACGACCTTCTACGTCTCGATCCCGGCCGCCGTCACCGCTCAGGCGAGCGAATCGCTCGACCTGATCCGGGGCCGCAAGGTTCTGATCGTCGACAACGAGCGTGCCAACGCCGAGCTGATCCGAGGTCAGCTGGCGCCGCTCGAGATCTCCCCGACGGTCGCGACCAGCCGCGCCGAGGCGATGGAGCTCCTGCGCAGCGAGCGCTTCGACGCGATCACGCTCGACGTCCTGATGCCCGACCGCATCGGCTTTGAGCTCCTTCGCGAGATCCGCGCCGACCCCGAGCTCCGGGCCACCCCGATCGTGTGCGTGTCGCTGTTCGCCCGCAAGGAGCTCGCGGGCGAGTGGGTCGTATCCAAGCCGATCGACGCCAACGAGCTGCGCGACGTGCTCGCCTCCGCCGTCAGCGCCGGGCGCTCCCGGGTGCTGGTCGTCGGTCGGAGGAACATGCAGCTAACGCTCGAACCGGCACTCGACGAGCTCGGGATCGAGCACCAGTGGGAGACGACCGGAGCGGCCGCCGCCCGCGTCTGCCACGAACGGCGCTTCGAGGTCGCTCTGATCGACGTCGGAATCCGCAATCCGCAGGCGGCCCTGCAGGCGCTTGACCTGCGCGGGAGGCGCCTGCGAAGAGCGGTCATCCTGTTCTCGGACGGAGCCACACCTACTCCCTCGGGTATCGTGAAACTAGGCATGGAGGTCGTACCAGTGGAGGACGCCGCGCAAGCGCTGGTTGAGACCTTGCGCGGAGATACACACGAAGCCGGGCAGGAAGAAGGATGGCGCTCTCAAGCGAGTCTGAGCTGACGCAGGAAATCGAACGACTCAGGGCCGAGCTGGCCCGGCGGGAACGCGAAGCTGTCGACCACGCGCGCCAACTGGAGCGCTACGCCGAGGACCTCAACGACACTTTCAAAGAGGAGCGTCTGCGCTCGCAGGAACTGACCCGCTCGTACACCGCCACTGTGCGTGCGCTATCCAACGCGGTCGAGGCGCGGGACCCGTACACGGGCAAGCACGCCGAGCGCGTCGCGGCGTACGGGATCGAGATCGCCCGGTCGCTCGGCCTGTCCAGGCCGGACGCTCCGGAGATGGAGTTCGGTTTCCTGCTGCACGACATCGGCAAGATCGCCGTCCCGGACGCGATCCTGTACAAGCCCGGAGCCCTGACCAGCGAGGAGCGGCAGCTGATGGCGCGCCACCCGACCGCGGGGGCCGAGATCCTGGACGGCATCGACTTCCTCCAGGAGGCCCTCCAGGTCGTCCAATCACACCACGAACGGTGGGATGGGACCGGATACCCCGATGGCCTCAAAGGCGAGGAGATCCCGGTCGCAGCACGGGTGTTCGCCGTCGCGGACGTGTTCGATGCGCTCACCACCGACCGTCCATACCGCCCCGCGCTGCCGCTCGCCGAAGCTCGCCAGATGATCGTGCGCGCCTCCGGCACGCAGTTCGATCCCCGCGTCGTCACCGCGTTTGAGTCGATCGACGACGATACGTTCATGCGCATCACCAAGGACATCGAGTGAGTCGTGCCGTACTGGTCGTCGACGATGACCAGTTCATCCGCAAGCTCGTTGCAACGACGCTCGAGGACGTGTCCGATTTCGAGCTGCACGAAGCGGCGGACGGACTCGAGGCGCTCGAAACCGCTGGGCGGACGCGGCCGACAATCGTGTTCCTCGACATCGATATGCCCCGGCTGGACGGCATCGAGGTGTGTCGCCGGCTTCGGGCCGATCCTCAGATGCGCAGCACGACGATCGTGATGTTGACGGCCGCGCACGGTGACCAGACCGAACGGACCGCAGAAGAGGCGGGCGCAGATCTGTTTCTGACCAAGCCGTTCAGCCCGCTGGACCTACTGCGGCTCGTCGATCAGCTCGGCGCCGGCGCCTGACCTCTCGGGCGCCAGAGCTGTGGCGACGGGCGCGGCTAGGCGATCTTGATCAGCAGGAAGATGTTGATCACGAACGCGATCGCGAACCCGATCGTCCATCGGTTCAGGTTTCGCTCCACGAGCGAGCCGCCGCCGAGCGGGCCGGCGCCGGTGCCGACTCCGAACGCCCCGGACAGGCCGGCGTCCTTACCCGAGTGCATCAGGATCAAGAAGATCAGCCCCACGCAGAGGACGATCTGGACCAGATCGAGAACCGCTTCCATAGACGGCGATGGTAGCGCCCTTGGCGGGCTGCGCCGCTACTTCTCGTGTTGCTCGGAGCTCACGGTGTCGAGGGCCCGCATGATCTCGACCGCCTCGCTGCGCAGCGTGCCGTCGATCGCCCCGTAGTCCTCGGCGGACAGCTTGCCGGTGCGCATGTCCAGCTCGGCATCGCGGATCTCGCGGTACTTGGCGTCCCGGGCGGCCTCGAGCTCGGCTATCCGGCCCGCCTCGCGACCCTCCTGCTCGCGACTGCCGCGGCGCGCGCGCAGTGGAGCCGAGATCACGAACACGGCGACCGCCACCACGACCAGCACGAGCACAAACGCCATCGGCTCAGACCAGCTCGCGGGCGCGGACCTCGGGCTCCGGCGCGAGCTCCTTGCGACTCGGTGGCACCGAGGGCCGGCGCCGGCGCGGCGGCGGCAGTGGCCACAGGGCGATCAGACCGCCGAGGGCCGCGATGATCGCGCCGAGCCACAGCCAGGCGACCAGCGGCGACACCTCGATCAGGAACTGCGACGTCCACGGGTGCGTGACGAATCGGCGGTCGAGCGCGACGATGAACTGATCTCGCAGGCCATAGATCGTGTTCAGGTACCGCGCCCGCTTGGCGGCCGGCAGCGAGCTGCTGGCGGCGAGCGCCTTGGCGAACTTGACGTTGCCCTGGGAGATCTGGTTGGCCAACGGCTGCGTGTTGGGCTGGATCACGACCCAGATGTCGCGCAGCAGGCCGGAATCGAGACCGACCCGGCTCTCCTGATTGCCGTTGAAGAACCGGCCGATCGGCTGCGCCGAGGTCTCGGACGG
>DATNKY010000316.1:0-9027 GCA_035603155.1 Solirubrobacteraceae bacterium | reverse complement strand
TCGTCCGATCTGGCCCTTGCACACTGCTGCCTTGGATCCCCGGCCGGCCGAAGCGGCAGCGAGCGGCATAGTTCCCCGGCGGCGACGGAGCAGGAGCGAAGTGGCTGGGGCCGCCATAACGGCGGCGTAACGGCGTTACGGCCGTGGTATCGACCGACTGTTACAGGTTGCGTATGCCGCTCGTGCCGCTGCATCGCCACCGGCGCCTCGTGTCGGTCCTCCTCGCCGTGAGCTGCCTGGTGGCCATCGCTGGCTGCGGCTCTTCGAGCTCGCACCACGAAAGCGGCGTCCGTCCCGGTGGGGCAGGGTCTCAGATTCGCTTCGTGCATGCGCTCGCACGTAGTCCCGAACTTCCCCGACCCTAGTGCCGGCGGCGGCTTTGACATCGCGTCCACCATCAACGCCCGTTGCCCGGCGTATAGGGCGGCCCGCCAGATGTGCACCAACCTGCTGCCCGGTCCCATCGCCCCACACACGCTGTCCGATCGCGATCGAGTGCAGCTGGTCGCCGCGGCGAAATGCATGCGCACGCACGGCATCAACGTGGCCGACCCGACGTTCAACGCCCCGTACATCACGCTCGACGTCCCCGATCAGACCACGATGCACTCGCCAGCGTTCAAGCCCGCCGAACAGGCATGCCACTACCCCGTTCCCAAGAATTCAGCTCAGTAGCGAGCGGTCTCCAACGTCACTCGCCCCGGTGCGCTTGGACCCAGACGCCTCGCCCTAAGCGCGAACTAGCCCGTCGGCAGCGACACAGATCGACGCCGACGATGTTCCGCGTACTGCTCCGCGCCAGAAGCCAGAGCTGGGGGCTCGCGATTCGAGAACCCTCCCGCACACCTGCTTCCGCGAAAACGCGCGTCATCCAGGCTCGCGCCCGCGCGGGTGGATCGGACTCCTGCTTCGAGTCGGCCGTGGTCACGACGGGGCAGCCTAGGCCTGACTGCCCTGCCGGCGACGGACCAGAAGTGAGCGGGGGACGGCGATGGCGGCGCCCAGGTCTTCCGAGGCGGCGTTTTGCGTCTCGAGGGGGGCTTCTGCTGTGTCCCGTGACCGCTTGCTGGAGTCCGCAAGTTCGTGCCAGACGAGCGGCCAAACCCAGCATCCACACGCAGACCGGAACATTTAGCCTCGCCGCGAGCGCCGCCGCAGCGCACCGTGCGCCCAAGAGACCGGATGGCTCCCCAGGCCGCGCCATTTGGGTAGGTAGAAGCGTCGGGCGGGCGTTGGGGGCTGGCGGGCGAGCGCGCTGGGTGCCCACGGGAGCAGCAATCGGCGAGAGGAGGGCTATCGTGTTGGTCGGGTCGGCTGACGGGGTAGGGGAGCCTTAGATGGCGACCGCCGACACTTCGTTGCAGCAGCGCGGATCTCGCGCGGGCGGTGAGGGGCGTTTGGCGCGCGGGGTGTTGAGTGATGTCGACATCGCGGCGGCGACGCTGGCCGACATGGCGCCGGCGATGAGCTTTTTCTTCGGGTTCGCGACGATCGTGACCGCCGCCGGGATCGCTGCGCCGCTGACGGTGATCGCGGCTGCGGTGGCGATCGGGTTGCTGGGTAACACCCTGAGTCAGTTCTCGCGCTCGCGACCGTCGACGGGCTCGTTTGTGACGTTCATCGGGAGCGCGTTCGGTGGCTACAGCGCGGTCGTGACGGCGGTCGTGCTGTGCACCGGGTACATCATCGCGGTGGCCTCGGTGGTGACGATCTCTGGCGGCCTGGCGGAGATCATCCTCAAGCATTACCTCTCAATCACGATCCCATGGCAGGCGATCAGCGCGGTGCTCTCGCTTGGGGCGCTCGCGCTGATCGTGACCGGCGCCAAGCCCTCGACCAAGGTCGCGGCCGTTTTGTTCGCGTTTCAGGTTCTGTTGCTGCTCGTGGTCGCGATCGCGCTGCTCGTCGAGCACTCCGGCTACATCAACGCGAAACCGTTTGATCCGTCAAACCTGCACCGCGGCATCTCTGGCCTATCGTTGGGCTTCCCGCTGGCGGTATACCTGTTCGTGGGGTGGGAGAACTCGGCCGCGCTGGCCGAGGAGCACCACGACCCGCGGAAGGGCGTCACGCGAGCGGTGTTCTCCAGCATCCTGGTGGTCGGGGTGTTGTACGTGTTCTTGTCCTACGCCACCGTGGTCGGCTTCAATGACAACGCCACCGCGTTGACCGACGCCCAGATCCCGTTCATCACGGCGGCCGGCACGGTCGCGAGCGGACTGGTCTTCGTCGCCTACGTAGCGGGTTTCACGTCGATCTGCTCGTGCCTGATCTCGGCCACCAACTCCCAGGCGAGGATAATCTTCAACTCCGGGCGCGAGGGACTGCTGCCGTCAGTCACGGCCCGTCTGACCGAGCGTGGCAAGACGCCGTGGGTCGCCTTCTCGGTATATCTCGCGCTCGCGCTGGGCCTCTCATACGCGTTTGGCTGGAACACCGATCCGGTGACGTTCTTCGGCGAGATCGCGACCATGGGCACGATCCTGATCGCGCTCACCTACCTCGTGGCCAACCTCGCGCTGCCCGTCTACTACCACCGCCACGAGCAGGAACGCTTCTCCACCGTCAAGCACGTGCTGCTGCCGCTGCTCGGAGCCGCGGCGATCGGCTACCCGCTCTACGAGCTCGTGAAGCCAGGACAGCCCGCCCCGTTTGATCGCTACCCGCTGATCGCCGCGGGCGTGGTCGTGGTCGCGCTGATCTGGGCGGCGGTCGCCTTCGCCCACGACCGAATGCTCGGCGAGCGGGTCGGCTCGATCGTCGCCGACGCCGACTGACCGCAGCAACACAACGATGCAACGCGCACCACTCGTTTGGATGACAACAGCGCGTCTCGGTGGCTGGACGAATCGATGCTCGCTCTGGCGAGAGACAGCGAGCCTCGGCGTCGCGGATAATTGAGACGTGAACGATTTCGACGCCGAAGCCATCGATCCCAGGGTCGTCGATCCACTTCTCGTTGACCGTTTCTCGGCTCGGAGACGAGCCCAGACCGAACGCGACCGTGAAGATCAGCCTGGGTTCGTGGCGCCCGTGTTTGAGCCCGCGCTCGGTCGAGCATCGTAGTTCGCGCAGGCGGAGTCGATCTGCTCGTACGGGCTCTGGGGTGTGGCTGACAACCCCGACGGGCGGCGTGCGCTCTGCAGGCTGGCCCCTGACGGCAACAGCTACGTCCAACTGCAACATCGCGCAGGTGGAACTCGCTCGCCGCCGACCCGGGAGGGTGCCGTGGTTGTCACGAGCTCGAGCCGTCAGTGCGATCGGTTTCGTAGATGCGTCCGGGCCCCAGCAGGAACTCTCCTGCTGACTCAGCTTGGACACGTCGTCCCAGCTACTCAGCTTCTGCTCAGGAGGGCAGGCGCTCAGAGGAAGGAGCAGCCCGGATCTCATGCCTCCTGACCATCAGGGATCTCCCCCAAGTCTACGGATAGCTTGACGCGTCGTCCTGAACGAGGATCTTCATACAGCGCGTCTTGATGAAGATGGCAAAGTAGTCGTTGCCGTCGAAGGTCGTGAGCGTCGCGCTCTCGAAGGTTCCCTCGTTGATGAAAAGGATCCCGCCAGCCAGATGCTCGGGATAGCGGTCGGGATACGGGCTACCGATAGAGAACTCATGGCCGTCGTACCGTGCCGGTACCTGGTGTCTTAGCTCACTGATGATGCTGGCGACGCCCGGTGTGGGTTCTCTGTCGGCTTCGCGAGGAATGAGCTTCACGACGACGGACTCCCCGTCGATCATGCCGAGCGTCGATATGAGCCGGTTGTAGTCCAGCGGTTCTCGGGGGACCTCCCGCGGCAAGTCAGTCTTGGCCACCCGGCCGATCTTAGGCGGATGCGTCAGGAGCGGCCGTTGTCGCCCACCCGGTTCCTCGCACGGGCTCCGATCGTCCTGACGTGAGGGCAGGCTGCTGCGTCCGCGAACAGGCGGCCACGTGAGCGCTAGTCCGCTGCGCTCGTCGACTGCTTCGATGCTGCGGCGGACGGGAGGGGCAGCGACGGCCAGGTGGTCGCGTGGGTGACCAAGCGCAAGCCAACCACGGCGAATGCCTAGCCGGGCCGACCGCGGCTCTCGAGCTGCTCGGCCATGATCTCCGCGCAGAGGGCAAGGCACCCGGCGATGCAGATCGCGGCCGGGGAGTCGAAGCGAAGATCATGTGCTTGACCTGAGTCTCGTGCTTGCCGCGGGACGAGCAGTGCGCGGCGTCAAAGGTCGATGCGGGCGTTGTCGTCGCCTCTCCGCTGTGTGCGACTCGAGTGGAGCGATACCAGCAACCTTGCGCAGATCACTCAGGCGGGCGGACGCCCGCGCCGACGACCAGAACTGATGCCTGTTCGTTAACTAACTAGAGGTCGCGGCGGCCGTGTCGGGTCGGAACTCTGCGTTAGCAGGCAACTCGGGCGACAGGATGCTTGGTCTTGGGGGAGCTCGCTCGGGCCTGTGACTCGCTGATGCAGGGCGCGATTGGCGCCGACTTGACCCTGATGGCCGCGACGGCGTGGCTTGTTCCCGGCAGTCCTTGCGCGCGTGCGGTGGCGCGGTTGACGAGCCTTCCGACGCGGCGGCTGGAGATGCTGACGGTCAGCCTGAGGCGCTTGGTGATGCCCGGGTTGAGGCTGTCGGTCGTCCAGCAGTACGCCTTGCCGCTCAGATGTGCTGATGGACGGGCGGAGTCGAACTGCTCGCCGGCCGGCAGCGTGTCGCAGACCGAGACTCGGCGCGCCGCTAAAGAGTTCGGGTTGGTGACGGTGAGCAGGTAGGTCACATCAGCTCCCGGCAAAGCGGTCCGGACCGACGCGCGCTTGTGCAGCTGTAGCGCGGCGAGCCGGCCCGCTTTCACGATCACCACGACCGAGGCATGGTTGTTGTTCGGGTTTGTCTCCCGGCCGGTTGAGGTGACGCTGACGATGTTGCGCAGCTTCCCCGGCTTGGTCGTAGTCGACACGACCTTGATCGTCACTCGAGCTCCCGCCCGGATCGTCCCCAGTGCGCATCGAAGCGGCGATCCAATGGTGCACTTCCCGGCCGTCGTTCGGATCGAGCGGATCTTGGTCGGCAGCCCGGACGTGTCGATGATCTTCGCTGCCGGCGCCGCCTCGGGCCCGAGGTTGCGTACCACGATCGTGTAGGTCACCGTCCGGCCAACGGTGACCTGCCTGCTGCTGGCCGCCTTGGTGACCGCGAGGTCGTGCTGCGGCGGACCGGGCGAAACGCGCGTCACGGTCGTGCTGGACGTGGCTGTGACCGGCTTCGGGCTCGGGTTGGCGGCGCTGACTGGCGGCGTGCCGGTGGCGGTCGCCGTGTTCGTGATCGACCCGGCTTTCACGTCGGCCGTCGTCGTCTTGTAGGTCGCTGTACAGGTCTCCTTCACGCCCGGAGTCAAGCTCTCTGTAGGGCAGGAGATCGCCGACAGGCCTACCATCGGATCGGTGACCGTCACCGGGTCCAGCGTCACGTTCCCGGTGTTCGTGACCGTGTAGCTGTACGTCACCGGGGTCCCTGCCGACGTGAAGCTCGAGACGCTCGCCCCCTTGGCCAGTGTGATGCCGGGAGACGCCGGTGCGTTCACCGATGCGGTCGACGGCGCTGAGGTCACCGGCGGCCCGCTCGCTGGGGTGCCGGTGGCGGTCGCGGAATCGTTGATCACGCCATGATCCACATCCGCCTGACTCACGATGTAGGTCGTAGAACACGTCATCGACGCTCCCGCCGCGAGCGTCGTCGTCGGGCACGTCGGAATCAGCGAGCCCGTCGCGGGCGCCGTGAACGTATCTGCGACTGAGATTCCGCTCAACGGCCCGTTGCCGTTGTTCTCCACCAGAAACCTGTAATTGACCGACTGGCCCGCCTTCTGCACGATGCTCGGATCTGCGGTCTTGACCACCGTGATCGCCGGCGCGACGCACAGCCCGGGAGGGCTGCTGGTCGTGCCGGTGTCCGAAGTCCAGGCGTTGGCGGTGCCGGCCGTACCGGTGCCGGCGGTCTCATCCCGGCAGTCGGTCGTGACGCTCCCAGACGCCGCATTGCCGCTGACGACGACACCGGTTCCGGACTGCACCCAGATCCCGTTACCGCCGATCACACCAGACCCGACACCGTCGCCGACGCCCGCATCAGCGACCGTATTGCCGGTGATCGACGATGTCGCCGTCAACGCCGCGTTCTGATCTACGCGCACGCCGTTGAGCCGGTTGACGATCGTGTTGTTCGCGATCGTGACCGCGCTGCTCGGGTTGTAGTCCAGCGTATCGACACGGATCGCGGTAGCGTCGCCGCCGTTGATCGTGTTGGCGTCGATGGTTGGGTCGACATCGCCCCCGAACACGGCAATCGCTGACCCCGCACCTGGGTCGTTGGAGTCAGTCCAACCCACCGTGTTGTGACTGATCACGGCACCGCTGGTGAGAAACAGCACAACGAAATTCTGCGAATTAGCGCTGGTGTTGTCGCTAACTACTAAGTTCTGCGACAACGGCCCTGTGGAGCTTCCCGATCCGGTGGTGTTGACGTCCGTCCCTTGACCTCCGAACACGTTTCCGCTGATCGTCACGTCGTTGGCGGGACCGTTAGTGAAGAAGATGCCGTTGCTCAGCTCGGTCCCGCCGCTCTCGGTATTGCCGGTGATCCGATCGGCGCTGATCGTCGTAGGAGCCGGCCCGTCGGCACGGAAATTGATGCCGGTGCTGGTCCCGGTGATGATGTCGTCCGTCCAGGTGAAGCCACTTTGCCCTGGCGACTCGAAAGCATCGATCCCGTCGTCGTTGCCGGAATCCTCGTCGTTCCCGATCAGGCTAAACCCCGACAACGTCCCAGTGCTCGCCCCGTCATACGTCACGTCAGCGCCCCCAGGGGAGTCGATGATGGTCTCCTGCGAAGGATCCGTGCGACCGGTCGTGGCCGAAACTCCAAACTGGGCTCCGAGCAGCGTGACGTTCTTGGTCACGGTCACCGCTTCGGAATACATCCCGGCGCACACGTAGATCGTCGAACCGGCCGGCACCGCGGCGATCGCCCCGTTGATAGTCGTAAAAGTCGACGGGCAGCTTGCGCTCGACGCCCCGACCACGACCGCGCCCGCCGGCGGCGCAACAACCGCCGCACCCGCCCCGGGCACGTCAACCAACCAACCAAGCCCCAGCCCCAAAATCAACGCACCCCAAAAAGCGACAGCCCCACGCATCAGCAAAGCTCCTCCCGAAGAACAAACGGCCGACGAGCACCCCAAACCACTCGAGCTTGAGGATCCTCGCCGTTCTACCCGCAACGAACGCCAAGATCACCGACCGACGCGCTGACAGCCCCGGCGCCCCGCCCCGGGGACGCGCCACCGCGTCATCGCTCCCAACCCATCGACACACACCCCACCAACCCTCTCCCAGAAAAACGCACGCCCAAGGCCGCCCGACCCACATCCGTCACTCGCTTGGGCCTCCCGCGTCACATCCCAGAGTGCTGCAAACAGGAAGGTTGAGCCGTCTGGCCGGGCCGGTTCTGGCCTCACCGTAGTTCCGCTCTGGATCTCCAGCGGGCCGAAGCGGCAGCCCGCGGCTGGGCTCTCCGGCGGCGACGATGCAGGAGTCCAGCGGAGAGATCGGCGCGGATCGGACGCTCCGCTGATTAGGTCTTTCAGCCCGGGGGCGGCTGCGGCTTCGGTGCCGACAGCGGTGCGTGCTGTAGCACCGGCCGCAGGGGGCGTGTGCTCTGCTCGGGCGTTCAGTTGGGCACGATCCAGAACGCGATGACTGCGTATTGGAGCGCCGCGGCGACGATCACGAGGGCGTGGAAGACCTCGTGGTAGCCGAACATGGAGGGGACGGGGTCCGGGCGCTTTGCGGCGTAGACGACGGCTCCGAGCGCGTAGAGCACGCCACCGAGCGCGACCAGTGCCAACCCTTCGGTGCCGATGCCAGCCGCGAGCTGAGGTGAAGCCGCGACAGCAACCCAGCCCAGCGTGATGTAAAGGACTGTGTGTAGCCACGTCGGCGAGCCGATCCACGCAAGGTTGAACCCAATGCCCGCCAGCGCTCCCACCCACGCCACGACGAGGATCGCGAGCGCGAGCGGCCCATGGAGGGCCAGCAGCGCAAAGGGCGTGTACGTGCCGGCTATCAGCACGAAGATCATCGAATGATCGAGCCGACGCATCCATAGATGTGCGGTGAGCGAACGCCAGTCGATGCGGTGATACAGCGCGCTAGTGCCAAACAGAGCCGCAACACTGAGCGCGTACACCGTCACCGCGATCCGGGCGCGCGCATCTGCAGCCACGACTACGAGCCCGAGCCCGAGCGGCACCGAAGATACGAAAGCCCACTGGTGCAAGACGCCGCGCAAACGCGGCCTGCATAACACCGGCGGCTCGACCATCTCGACAACGCTACCGCTCCAACGTCTCAGAGCAAGCAGCGTTAGGTGCCCGCTCGACACGAGCTCGGCCATAGGACGCCGGGCCCGAGCGGGTCAGTCCCTGCGGGGCCGAATCCGCCTGCTGAGCACGATCGTCAGGCCGCCGTCGGCGAGAGGCGCAGCTCGACGCAAGCCATCCGCCGCAACTCGGTCCTGCCGACGTCTCTTCCGATCCCAGATCCACCACCCTCTGCTCAGCGATCCTCCCACAGTCAGGCGACAACCGGGCGTCTCGACAGCAACCATCGAGCCGCCGCCCCCCACCCAGCTCGAGCCGCGCTGACGGGCCCTCCGCCCGCAGACCCCGACTACCGCTTCAGGTCGATCGGCGCCTGGAGCGGGAGCGTCGCGATCAGACCCGTGTCGGCGACATTGCGGAAGTGACATCCGATCGCCCGCAGTCAGGAGAGCCGCGATCGCTGCTCTGGACCGGGCCTCGAAGAGCGGGCAGCGGCACCACACGGTCGACCTCGAACGTCTCGCGCTTGGGTAGGGGCCTCGCGTTCAACGAAGGGATGCGTGGCGCTCGCCGAGTCGGGGTGCTGGATCACGCTTAAACGGGATGGCCTCGACTGACGACCTTGGGTCCGCGTCGTTGGGCACGCCGGGCATCCTCGGCCGTC
>DATNKY010000736.1:0-4482 GCA_035603155.1 Solirubrobacteraceae bacterium | reverse complement strand
TGTCGGGCGAGCTCTTTCCGATGGTCAACGGGTTAGGGTGGAGGCGTGAGGTTGTGAGCTGGCCAACAGACGGGAAGTAAGCAGTGCGTGTCGATACCGATTATCTGGTTGTGGGGGCGGGCGCGACTGGTCTTGCCTTCGTCGACACGCTGGTGGCCGGGGCGGACGTCGAGGTGACCTTGATCGACCGCGAACCCGCCGTGGGAGGCCATTGGTTGCACGCATATCCATTCGTCCGCCTGCATACGCCCTCCGCGTACTACGGGGTCAACTCGCTAGCGCTCGGCGAGGACCGCATCGACCAGTCCGGGGAGAACGCCGGGTACTACGAACGGGCTACCGGCAGCGAAATTCGTGAGTACTTCGCCGCGGCGGCTGCGCGGCTTGTGCGGACAGGGCGAGTCCGGTTGCTCACCCGCCACGAGCACTTGGGCACCGGAAGCAACGGCGAACAGCTCAGAGACTTGAACACTGGAAAGCTTCACGAGGTCGTGGTCCGTCGCAGGGTCGTCGACGCTCATTATCTGGAGGCGTCGATCCCGGCGACCCACGCCCGCTCCTTCGAGGTGGCCCCGGGCGCACGGGTGATTCCTGTCAACGACCTGCCAGCGGCGACGGGGTCGGCCTCGTGCTATGCCGTGCTCGGGTCCGGTAAGACGGCCGCGGACGCGTGCATGTGGCTTCTGGATAACGAAGTGGACCCGGACCGGATTTGCTGGGTCCGGCCCCGCGATGCGTGGTTCTATGATCGCGGCCACTTTCAGCCGCTGGAGCAGGTTGGCGCGATAATGGAGGGGATCTCCCTCGATGCTGAGGCCGGCGCCGAGGCGGCGGACGTCGAGGACCTGTCCGAGCGGCTTGAGGCTTCGGGGCGGCTGGTGCGCATCGACCCCTCGTCCCGAGCAACGATGTACCGCGGCACGATGCTCAGTGCCCGTGAGCTGGAGGCCGTGCGGCAGATCCGCGATGTCGTCAGGCTCGGCCGGGTGCGCCGCGTCGAGGTCGGCCGGCTCGTGCTCGAGCACGGACAGACCGACACCGACAAGGACGCGGTTCATGTTGACTGCACCGCTGTCGGCTTGAAAAACGCGCCAGGGACGCCGATCTTCGAGCCGGGCCGGATCATCCTGCAGCAGGTACGGCACCTCTCGCCGTCGTTCAACGCAGCCCTCGTCGGCTTCGTCGAGGCCCACCGCAACGACGACACGGACAAGAATCGGCTCTGCCCACCGAACCCGTACGCGAGCAGCATCGAGGACTGGCCGCGCATGATGAGCCGCACGTGGAGGACCGAGGTTCGGTGGTTGAGCGAGCCCGACGTCTCAGCGTGGGTGGCGGGAAGCCGGCTCAATCTGCTGCAGGCCCTTCCGGATCACGCGGCTGAGCCGTCCGTACAGGCGGCAGTCAAGCGCTACCTCACGCACGTCACTACGGCGATCGAGCGGCTCAAGCAGCTGGCCGCACCGGCCAACTGAGCGTAAGCAGACCTGGGGGCATTCTCGCGTGCGTCCGATGCGGTGGGTGCTGCGTTGGAGGCGCAGCTGGCGTTGCATCGGCAGGTGTGGCCCGAGGGGATCGACTTGCGGGTGCGGATCGCTGTGCATACGGCCGAGGCGCAGTTGCGTGATGAGGGCAACTACTTCGGGGTCGCTTTGTCTCGTTGTGCGCGGTTGCGGGCGATGGCGCAGGGCGGGCAGACGCTGTTGTCGCGAGCTGCGCACGACCTCGTCGCCGATCGCCTGCCGGTGGGTGCTGCGCTGGTTGATTGTGGAGTTCATCGGCTGCGGGACTTGGGGCGCCCGGAACACGTGTTTGCGCTTGTTCATGTCGCGCTGCCGGATGATCAGCGGCCGTTGCGGTGGCTCGATTCGCTGCCGAATAACCTCCCGGCGCAGCTGACGTCGTTTGTGGGTCGGGTGCGCGAGCTGGAGGAGGTCGGCCGGACGCTTGGCGAGACGCGGCTGTTGACGCTGACCGGCGCCGGCGGGTCTGGCAAGACGCGGCTGGCCTTGCAGGCTGCCGCGGACGCGCTGGAGCGGTTTCCGGATGGGGCTTGGTGGGTGGATCTGTCGCCGGTCACCGATCCGGGGCTGGTTGGCGATGCCGTCGCGGCGGCTATCGGCGTGCGGGCGTCGGTTGGTATAAGCGCGCTTCAGGTCAGCTGTGCGCATCTTGCGGGGCGGCGCGTGCTGATCGTGTTGGACAACTGTGAGCACGTGCTCGAGGACGCCGCGGCCGTGGCGACGACGCTGATTTCGGCGTGCGCCGAGGTGAGCGTGCTCGCGACGAGCCGCGCGCGGCTTGGGGTTGGCGGGGAGACCGATTGGCGGGTGCCGTCGTTGTCGCTCCCGCCGCGTGTGCCGGCAGTTGAACGGATCGAGGTCTTGAGCGAGTGCGACTCGGTGCGGTTGTTCGTCGAGCGCGCGCGGAAGGTGCGGCCGAACTTCGCGCTGATGGAGTCAAACGCGCCCGCGGTAGCGCAGATCTGCCATGAGCTGGACGGGATCCCGCTGGCGATCGAGCTCGCCGCCGCGCGGATCCGGATGCTGACCGCCGACCAGATCTCCGCCGGGCTTGTGGACCGCTTTCACCTCCTTACCGGCGGGGAGCGGACCGCGCTCCCGCGCCAGCAGACGCTGCGTGCGTCGGTGGACTGGAGTCACGACTTACTCGCCGACGATGAGCGAGTGCTGCTGCGGCGCCTCGGTGCGTTCGTCGGTGGCTTCTCCCTGGACGCCGCAGAGTACGTCGGCGCTGGCGAGAGTGTTGACGCGTATGCGGTGCTCGACCTACTCAGCTCGCTGGTTGACAAGTCACTGGTCCAGGCCGAGGAACGCGGCCCGCTGGTGCGCTACCGGTTGTTGGAAACGGTCCGTCAATACGCGCTTGATCGCCTGACCGAGGCCGGCGAGCGCAGTCCAACGTTCGCGCACCACCGCGATTGGTTTCTCGCGCTCGCCGAACAGGCCGCACCGGCGCTCGAGACCTCCAGACAAAAGGAGTGGCTCGAGGTGCTCGACCGCGACGCCGCAAACTACGTAGCGGCACTCGAACGATCGACTGCAACCGACGGCGAGCAAGCGCTCCGGCTTGCGGTTGCGCTGGGGTCCTGGTGGTTCGCGCGCGGCCGCTACGCCGAGGCCGACGCTGGTTACGCGCAGGCGCTCGCCGCCGGGGCCGACGCTCCCAGGGGTCTGCGCGCCCGAGCGCTCTGGGGACGAGCGGCCCGCGCAGCCGCAGACGGTGAATCGGACGCCGCCCGAGATTACGGTGAGACAGCGCTGTCGCTCGCCGATGCCGAGGCCGACGCGAGCACCGCGGCGCGTGCGCTGACTGCAATCGGCCTGTCAGAGCTGTTCGCCGATGCGCCACGGGCGCGGGACGGGCTCGCGCGTGCAGTTGTGCTCGCTCGCGCCGCTTCGGACTCCTGGGCCGAGACCGAGGCGACGCAGCTCGTCGCCTTCACGTACTTCTTTCAGGATGACCACGAAGGATGCGCTCGTGAGCTGGACCGAGTCGAGGAGATCGTCGCCCGGTCCGGGCCGCCTTACCAGGTGGCCCGCCAGGCGCTCGCTCGGGGGATGCTGGCCGAATGGGCCGGGCGTCTGCGCGAAGCTCGTGAGCTGTTCGAGCGCGGATTGACCGCATCGCTGGGCGAGCCCGTCATGGTGGGGTTCCTTCAGACGGAGCTAGCCCGGATCGAGATGCTCGAGGGGCAAGCCGACGCGGCGCTGGCGCGGGTTTTCGAAAGCCTCGAGCGCGCCTTGTCGACTGGCGGCGCGTTGGTGATCCCGGTGCTGCAAATCCAGGCCGCATGGGCCGAGCGTGCGCTGGGTCGCTGCGACGACGGCTATGCGCGGATCTCGGCGTGGCTGCCGACGATCGAGGGAGCGCACACGTATCTGGTCACATGGGGCGAGGCCCTGCGTGCCGACCTCGCCCGTCGCACCGGCGACCTGGCGACAGCGCACGACGCCGCGCTGCACGGACTCGCCGTCGCCGACAAGCTCGGGAACGCGTACCAGGCCGGAAACAACCGGCTCATGCTCGGACGCCTGGCCGCCGTACGTGGTGAGTGGGCGCTGGCCGAGCAGCACGCGCACGCGCTGCTTGAGGCCTGCGCCGATGGCGGGCATCTTACGTTCGCCCCTGACGCGCTCGACGCGCTCGCCGAGGCCGCCGCCGGCGCTGGCCGTCTGGCCGACGGTGCGCGGCTGCTCGCCGCCGCGGCGCGCGCCAGGCGCGATCTCGGGACACCCCGGTCCACCGGTGAGGACCAACACTGGGATGCGCTGACCGGGCAGCTGCAGGAAACGCTCGGCGACGAGTTCGGCGTCGCCTGGCGCGCAGGCAGCGCACTGTCCGTTGAACAATCGATCGCCTGGGTACGGCGCGCGCGCGGCGAGCGCAAGCTTCCCGCGATCGGCTGGGAATCGCTAACGCCGACCGAGGAACGGATCGTCGAACTCGCCAGCGAGGGGC
>DATNKY010000739.1:0-15941 GCA_035603155.1 Solirubrobacteraceae bacterium | reverse complement strand
GGCGAGCCTGAGCTACGCTTTGCACAGCAGATGCACGAGCTGGAGTACGGACTTCGCAGTTCGCTCGTCGCCTTCTACCGGGCCCTCAGGGAGCGGCAGCGGGCGGCCGGCGAGGAGCTCGAGCGCTTGCTTCGCGGTGATGGTCCGCATGGTCGCTCGGCCCGACTGGCCGCCCGGCTGGTGCGGGTGCTGGCGGAGTTGGAGCTTGTCAGCCTCGACCGGGATCTGCCGGCCCTCGCGATCGCGGGCGCGGCGCCCACAGCGCTCGACAGCTCGCCGTCGTACCGGGTCTATGCACAGCGACACGAGGACGGACGGCGATACCTGAGCAGCAGAAACCCAGCGGGCGGCTGAGCAGGGCGATGGGGCGCGGCGAGCCGGGCCCGAGCGTCGACGCCGCGGCGCCGGAGAACGGCCAGCAGGCGCCTCCGGTCGCGTCTTCGACCGCGCTCGCGGGCGCGCGCCAGCGGGTCGATCGCGTCAGCGAGGCGGCCCCACACACGCTTGTCAAGCGCGCCGACCTGTCGCCGTTCGAGCAGGAATTGCTCGGGGATCTGTTCGCGATCGTCGAGGAGCACGCCGATCAGGCCGCGCTGCCGATCGACCGTGACCGCGTCGAGGAGGCGTTCGTCTACTCCTGCCTGCATCACGCCGACCAGCGGCGCAAGTCCGGCGAGGACTTCATCGCCCACCCGGTCGGCGTGGCCAAGATCTGCGCCGGGATGCGGCTCGACACCGAGACGCTGTGTGCGGCGCTGCTGCACGACACCGTCGAGGACACCAGCGCCTCGCTCGAGGAGGTCTCGTCGGAGTTCGGGGAGGAGATCGCCGGGCTGGTCGACGGCGTGACCAAGCTGACCGGGCTGACGTTCCAGTCGCGAGATGAGGCGCAGGCCGAGAACTACCGCAAGATGGTCGTGGCGATGTCGACGGACATCCGCGTGATCCTGATCAAGCTCGCGGACCGCCTGCACAACATGCGGACCATCTCGGCGATGCCCAAGCAGAAGCAGATCGAGAAGTCACGCGAGACCCTCGACATCTACGCGCCGATCGCCCATCGGCTCGGGATCCACGCGATCAAGTGGGAGCTGGAGGACCTGGCGTTCCAGACGCTGCACCCGCGCAAGTACAACGAGATCAAGGGGCTCGTCGCTCAGCAGCGCGGCGAGCGCGAGCGGTACGTCAACAAGGCCGGGGACTACCTGGCCAGCGAGTTGTCGGTGCTCGGGATTCACGCCGAGATCTCCGGCCGCGCCAAGCACTTCTACTCGATCTACTCGAAGATGACCAAGAAGGGCCGCGAGTTCAACGAGATCTATGACCTGACCGCGATGCGCGTGATCGTCGACTCGGTCAAGGACACCTACGGCGCCGTCGGCGTGATCCATTCGCTGTGGAAGCCGCTCCCCGGCCGCTTCAAGGACTTCATCGCGATGCCGAAGTTCAACATGTACCAGTCCCTGCACACGACCGTGATCGGGCCCGAGGGCAGGCCGCTCGAGATCCAGATCCGGACGCGCGAGATGCATGACCTGGCCGAGTTCGGGATCGCGGCGCACTGGATGTACAAGGCCGACGGCGGCCACGCCGGGGAGCCCGGCCTGCATGACCCGGACGGCAAGCTCAAGTGGCTGCGCTCGCTGTTCGACTGGCAGCAGGACTTCAGCGGGGACCCGAAGGAGTTCATGGAGACGCTGAAGGTCGACCTGTTCGAGGACGAGGTGTTCGTCTTCACGCCGAAGGGCGAGGTCAAGTCGCTCGCCGCCGGCGCGACGCCGCTGGACTTCGCCTACGAGATCCACACCGACGTCGGCCACCGCTGCGTCGGGGCGAAGGTCAACGGCAAGATCGTGCCGCTCTCCTACCAGCTGCGCTCCGGCGACATCGTCGAGGTGCTGACCTCCAAGCGCGAGCGCGGCCCGTCGCGCGACTGGCTCGCTTTGGTCAAGACGACCCGGGCGCGCAACAAGATCAAGGCCTGGTTCAAGGCCGAGTCGCGGCGCGACACCGAGCACACCGGGCGCGAACTGCTCCAGGAGCACCTCAAGCGCCAGGGTCTCCCGGCCCAGAAGATCGTCGGCTCTCCGCTGCTGGCTGACGTGATCCGCGAGATGGGCTTCCGCAAGGCCGACGACTTCTACATCGCGGTCGGCGGCGCCAAGATCTCGCCCAAGGTCGTTGTCAACAAGATCATGCAGCGCCTCAAGCAGGGCGAGACGGCGGAGTCCGAGCCGACCGCCGCCGACGACCTGCTCAAGACCAATCGCCGTCGCAGCCGGCCGACGACCCTGTCGTCGCGCTACGGGATCTCGGTCGAGGGGATCGACGAGGTGATGCTGCGGATCGCCAAGTGCTGTCGCCCGGTCCCGGGCGATCCGATCGTCGGCTACATCTCGCTCGGCCGCGGGATCACGATCCACCGCGAGGACTGCCCCAACGTCGCGGTGCTCAAGAAGGATCCCGAGCGCTTCACCCAGGTCTCCTGGGACGGCGACGCCGAGACGGCGTTCAGGGTCGAGATCGAGGTCGACGGCTGGGACCGCCACCGGCTGCTCGAAGACATGTCTCGGACGTTCGCCGAGGCCGGGATCAACATCCTCGATGCCCGTTGCACCGTCAGCCACCCGATGGTCCGCAACCGGTTCGTGGTCGAGGTGGGGGATACCCGCGCGCTCGACCACGCGATCAACCGACTGCGCAACATCGAGTCGGTGTTCGACGCCTACCGCGTCACCCCGGGCTCGGCCTGATCGCCGCGTCGCACCCCGCGTGACTGGCGCTCGCCGCCGGCGATCTCGCGCTGCGGCGGCCACACTCGCACCCGCCTGACCCCGGCCGCCGGCGTCTTGGTCAGCAGCACCGCCTCGCCGGTCCGCAGCGCCTTGACCTCGTTCGGGTGCACGACGTAGCGCTCGACCTCTCGGCGCGTGCCCCGGCTCCCGTGCCCGCGGCCGAACGGGCCGTAGATCTGGCGCGACTCGGTCCACACCCACTCGGTGCCCGCGAGCTCGGCGATCGTCCGCGCCGAGGCCGGCACATCCTGGCGGTGGGCGATCTTGACCGCAGTCAGTCCCAGCACCTGGTCGCGGAACCCCGGCGCGGCCCGTTCGAGATCGGCGAGCTCCTGCGTCGCGAGCAGCACGCTGACCCCGGCCTCGCGGCCGCGCGCGACCAGTGCCAGCAGATGATCGGCGCCCAGCGCCGAGAACTCGTCCACGGCGACGGTCGCCTGGATGGGGGCGCCACCCGCCTGCAGCCGATGGCCGGTGGCGCTGACGATGTCCTGAATCGCGAGCGTCCCGACCTGGGCGGCAAGCTGGCCGTAGACACTCGAGTTGAGGCTGAACACGACCACCTCGGAGCCGTCCAGAGCCGAGCGCAGGTCGATCGTCTCGCCGTCCGCCGCCGGCTCCAGGTAGCGCCCGGCGTGTGACTCGCTGATGATCGCCAGCCGCGTGCCGAGGCCGCGTGCCGCGCTGAGCTGGTCGGCGGTCAGCCCCGCGACGTAGTCCTGGACGTGGTCGCGCAACGGCGAGTCGAGCCTCCGAGCCGCGGCCGCCAGGCGCCTGGGCTCCATCAGCGCGACGACGTCGGCCAGCCGCGGCCGCAGGCCGCCGGCCTCGAGCACCTGGAGGGCCGTCTGGACGTAGCGCTCGGCGGCCCGCTGGTAGTGGGGCTCGGTGAAGCGCTCGGATGCGATCAGCTTGTCCTTGAGCTCGGTCGGACCGCCGTGAGCGAGCGGATTCCAGTGGCTGGGGCCGTCGAGCGTCCACACCCGGATCGATCGTCCGGCAAGCGTGGACGCGCGCGCGAGCTCGTCCGCAAATGTCGGTGAGCCCTTGAGGTCGATCGCGATTACGGGCAACCCCCGTGCGATCCGATCACCGAGGATGCCCAGCAGGGTCGTCGACTTTCCAGCACCGCTGGCGCCGAGAATGAGTCCGTGGGTAGCGAGTTGGTGGTCGCTGAGCAGCACCTCGCGGCCTCTTTCGTCGACCCCGAGCGAGACCGTGGGGCCTTCGGCGGCGCGGGCGGCCCTCGCGTTGCGTCGTGCCGTCGCCGCACGAGCGGCGGCGAGCCCGGCCTTCGCGACCGATCCGGCGATCAGCGCCAGCGCGACCCACCTGAACGGGAGCCACAGCAACAGCGGCAGCGCGATCAGTGTCCAGTAGGGCGGCCGGCGCGGGGCCGGGGCGGGCGTCACAGCGTGACCTCGACGCCGGGTGCGCGAGCCGGGACCCGGCGCGCGGCGCGTCCGGAGTCGGTTCGTCCGGGCGCGGTGGTGCTGACCATCTGCACGCTGACCAGCGACGAGAGCCCGGCCTTTGCGGCGGAGCGCTCGATCGCCTGACCGAGCGATCTGTCGCGGACCAGGTACAGGACCACGTCGATCCGCGGGTCGATCGCGTAGCCGCCGAGGATCGCCTCGCGCCGCACGCGTGACTTCGGCGTCAGCTCGAGCTCGACCGCCACCCGATGGCCCGTGCTGCAATCGAGCAGCAGATCCGGATAATGCCGTCGTTCGCCTCCGTGTGGCCCGACCCCCGGCAGCCGTACACCGAGCGGCTGGGCCTCGCACTCGGCACGCCCGTCGTGCGAGCGCATCTGCCGTTCGGAGATGACCGCGTCGAGCCGCCCGAAGACGCCACGCTGTGCCCCGAGCCACAGCCATCCGAGGCCGATGTCGTGCTCGTACTCGGAGCGGTTGACGGCGCGCGGTGCAGGGAGGCGGCTGCCGATCGCGCGCAGTCCGGGGCGCTCGATCAGGTAACAGCCGGGGCCGCTCAGCTCGCGCTCGAACCGCACATGGCCCGACTCGGAGAGCCTGTGCAGCCGGCCGCGGGCGGTCGCCGGCGAGACGCCCAGCAGGTTCGCGACCTGAGCCGCGAGGACGAGGCGCTGCTGCGCCGCGAATTCGAGCACGCGGCGGTCACGCTCGGTCAACTGCGCGCCGTGGTCGTCCATGCATGGTTAAGAGCGCCGGCGACCCCAGGTTCGCCCCCCGGCAGACCGGCGATTGGGTCTACGCGATGACCAGCATCGCGTTGGGTCTACGCGATGACCAGCATCGCCCGCGGCTTGACCGCGAACGCAGCCTCTGGGGCCTCGCCGATGTAGTCACCGTCGACCTGGATCGGCAACGATTCGTCGCCCAACGCCGTGACGTGGACACGGTCGAGCCCGCTGAACGCCTGCACCCGGCGGTGGCGCGCGACCCGCGCGCGGCGCGACAGCGCACGCCAGATGACCGTTGGGATGACGATCGGGCCGGCGCGGCGCAGGACCACGCCCGCGAGATCCCCGCTCTCGAGCGTCGCGCCCTCGCCCATGCGGACCGGACGGCCGCCGAAGTAGGTGTAGGGATCGGAGTTCTGGACGATCGTCGTCACGCCCGTGATGCGCTCGTGCCCGAGCTCGACCTCGAGCCGCGGTGGGTGCAGCAGATAGCGGCGGCTGAACGTCTGTATCCCGATCCACGCGTAATACCACTCGCCAAGCCGGGCCTTGAGCTGCGGATGCGCGTCCACCTGCTCGACGACGCTGGCGTCGAGGCCGACCCCGGCGGAGAACAGGAAGTGGCGCTCGTTGACGATCCCGACGTCGACCCGTCGCGGGCGCCAGTCGTGGGCGAGCCCGAGGAGATGCTCGGTCGCGTCGACCACATCGATCGGGATACCGAGGATCCGGCAGTAGACATTCGTGCGGCCGCCGGGCAGCGGGAACAGCGGCGTGGCGGAGCCGACGAGACCGTTGGCGGCCTCGTTGACGGTGCCGTCGCCGCCGAACGCCACCACCACGTCATAGCCTTCGCGGGCCGCGTCTCGGCACAGCTCGGTCGCGTGGCCCCGCGCCTCGGTCTCGACCGCGTTGACCTCATAGCGGCCGCGCAGCGCGTACACGACCAGGTTCTTGAGGCGGTCGGAGACCGTGGTCGCGTACGGGTTGACGATCACGAGCATGCGACGGCTGGGGGTCGTCCCGTCCTCGAGGGCGAGCAGCGCCTCGAGGCGCTGCAGCGGATCGACCGAAGCGCTTGTCATCGCGATTGCTCAACACCGCGCAGCGAGCGCAGTTACGCGCGAGGGCATCTGGAAGCGCACGGGTCGATAACCGACAGCCCTCGCGGCTGCCCCGGCCAGCCGCCGCCGCGGTGGGTCCCTGACGCCCTCGGTTATACTGCTCGCCACATAGCAGTACGCATCCAGAGGGGTGGAGGGATATGGCCCTTAGAAACCCCGGCAACCTCCCGCAAGGGAACGGTGCCAATTCCATCAGGCTCCAACTACAAAGGCCTGGGAGATGTGGACAGGGCGGTTCTCAGCCTCCGACCACAGACCCCGGCGGAGGTTTTTTCATATGCCGCCAGAGTCGCTTCGCTGTAAAGAATGCAACTCCAGCTATGCGCTCGACGCAAGTTACGTGTGCGAGCGGTGCTTCGGCCCGCTCGAGGTCTCTTACTCTTCCCGTGACGGGGCCGATCCGGCGGCGCTGAAGCGCCGGATCCAGGCCGGTCCGCACTCGCTTTGGCGCTACGGGGATTTCCTGCCGGTCGCGATGCCCCCGCCCGGGACGCTGCACTCCGGTTGGACCCCGCTGATCCGCGCCGATCGGCTCGCGCAGCAGCTCGGGCTCGAAGAGGTCTGGATCAAGAACGATGCGGCCAACCCGACGCACTCGTTCAAAGATCGGGTCGTCTCCATCGCGATGGCCCGCGCCCGCGAGCTGGGGTTCGAGACCGTCGCCTGCGCCTCGACCGGCAACCTCGCGAACGCAGTAGCGGCTCACGCCGCCGCCGCCGGGCTCGAGTCCTACGTGTTCATCCCGTCCGATCTCGAGGAGCAGAAGGTTCTCGCCACCGGCATCTATGGGACCAATCTGATCGCGGTTGACGGCAACTACGACGACGTCAACCGCCTCTGCACCGAGCTGTCGGCAGACCATGAGTGGGCGTTCGTCAACATCAACATGCGCCCGTACTACTCCGAGGGATCAAAGACGCTCGCCTACGAGACCGCCGAGCAGCTCGGATTCGAGCTTCCCGACCGGGTGGTTTCGCCGATCGCTTCGGGCTCGCTGTTCACCAAGCTCGCACGAGGCTTCGCCGACTGGATCGATGTCGGACTGCTCAGCGGCGAGCTGCCGACGTTCAACGGCGCGCAGGCGGCCGGGTGCTCTCCCGTGGCGACGGCGTTCGCCGACGGCCACGACTTCTGCAAGCCGGTCAAGCCAGACACGATCGCGAAGTCGCTGGCGATCGGCAATCCGGCCGATGGCCCGTACGCGCTCGATCTCGCGCGCAGCACCGGCGGGACGATCGAGTCCGTGACCGACGACGAGATCCGCGCCGGGATCAAGCTGCTGGCGCGGACGACCGGGATCTTCACCGAGACCGCCGGAGGCGTGACGACGGCGGTGCTGGCGAAGCTCGCGCAGCGCGGCGAGATCCGGCGGGACGAGCGCGTGGTCGTGTACATCACCGGCGAGGGTCTGAAGACGCTGGACTGTGCTCGCGGAACATTCGAGACCTGGCAGATCGAGTCGACCGTCGAGTCGTTCGAGCGTGCGGCTGAACGAGTCGGCGCTCTCGCATAGGATCTGGGGCACGATGGCAGTGCGCGTCAAGATTCCCACCCAGCTGCGCTCAGCCACCGATGGCGACGCGCAGGCCAGCGTCGACGGCAGCACCGTCGGCGAAGTGCTTGACGCGCTGTACGAGCGCTACGGCGAGCTGCGCGGCCGGATCGCCGAGGACGGTGGCCTGCGCCGGTTTGTCAACGTCTACGTCGACGGCGAGGACATCCGCTTCCTGGACGGGCTCGATACCCAGGTCCAGGACGGCGACGAGGTCACGATCCTGCCGGCCGTAGCCGGCGGCTGACGGCGTCGGCGCGCGCAGCGCTCAGTCGGCGTCGTCGCTCTCGCCGCTCGCCCGCCGGATCTTCTCGATCGCCGCGCGCAGGGCCCGGGAGACCTGCATCTGCGAGGTTCCCAGGCGGCGAGCGATCTCTGACTGGGTCAGATCGCGGCCGAATCGCAGGAACAGGATCAGGCGCTCGGACTCCGATAGCGAGTCGACGCCCGCGGCGATCACGCTCAGGTACTCGGCCTGCTCGAGGCGCTCGTCCTCGGCTCCGAGCATGTCCGCCGGACTGAGCCCGAGCTCGTCGTCGGCGGCGTGCTCGAGTGACGGCACCTTGCGCGCGTGGTAGGCCTCGATCGCCTCGAGCGTCTGCTCCTCGCTCGCGCCAAGCGCCTGCGCGAGCTCCGACAGCGACGGCGACCGGCCGAGGCGGGTCGACAGCTGGTCGCTGACGTGCGCGACCTCGAGCGCGCGCTCCTTGACGCCGCGCGGGACGTGCATCGCCCAGCCCGCGTCGCGGAAGTAGCGCTTCAGCTCGCCGAGCATCGTCGGCGTCGCGTAGGTGCTGAACGCGAACCCGCGGCTCGGATCGAAGCGGGCGATCGCCTTCAGCAGTCCGAGCATCGCGACCTGGGTGAGGTCTTCGGTCGGCTCGCCGCGACCCTGGTAGCGGCCGGCGACGCCGCGCGCCAAGGGCTCGAAACGCGCGACGAGCTGTTCGAGCACGCGCTCGTCTTCGTCCTGCCGGTACCGCCTGAACAGCTCCTCAGTCGACAGACCGCGGAGGTCGGCGCGACTCGATGTCACGGCGTCTAGGCGCCGCGCGCGGGTACGCGGCGGATCGGTCGATAGAGCATGCGCATTTCTCCGTACGTGAGGTGTGTACGACAGTCTGCGCCGGCGTCTCGACCGGAGGCCTCCCATCGCTTCGAGGATGTACCGCAGACACCGCTGACGGCGGTTCCGGGGCCGCGACCATGATAGCCGCCGCTCGCGCGGTCCCCTCGCTGTCGCCCGTGCTATGTGCTTTCGGGCTCGAGCACGAAGACCTCGACCTGGACGTCTCGCTCGACATCGTTGGCGCTCATGAAGGAGCGCACCGAGCGGCGCAGGACGCTCTGCACAGCCTCGATCATCTCATCGCCCATCGCCTCCTGTAAACCGAGACGGCCGGCCGCGACCACGTATCCCTTGTCGTTCTCGTCGAGCGTCTGCTCAGCACGCGTGTGGCCACCTTCGAGCAGGCAGACGACCAGGTCACCGTCGATCGTGGTGCGCACGTTGGTGGGCCCGCGGCCCACGTACTGCTTGTGCAGGCGCGCGATCGCGTTGGAGATCTCGAGTGAGGGTGCCGAGGAAGGGTCGGTGCTGAGCACGTCTGCGTCGGCCGGAGGGTCACCACCACCGGGCGTCGCAGCCCGAATGGTGCGCCGGCGCGGCAAATTGTATTGCCCGCTCGTCAGCCTGCGGGGCTCTATGAGTAGAGCGACTCGAACAGCTCCGCGTAGCGGTCGTTGATCACGTTTCGCTTGACCTTCAGCGTCGGCGTCAGCTCTCCCTGCTCGAGCGACAGGTCGTGGTCGAGGATCGCGAACCGCTTGATCTGTTCGACCTGCGCGTAGTTGGAATTGGCGCGATCGAGCTCGTGCTGGACCAGGTCGCGTACCGCGTCTTCGGACGCCAGTTCGGCGAGGTCCTCGCTGAGCCCGTTCTCCTGCGCCCAGGGCACGATCTCCTCGGGATCGAGCGTGATCAGCGCGACCGGATACGGCCTCCGGTCGCCGTACATCACGGCATGCGAGATGAAGCGCGACTGCTTGAGGTCGTTCTCGATGTTCGCCGGGGTCAGGTTCTTGCCGCCGGCGGTGATGATGATGTCCTTCTTGCGCCCGGTGATCGTGAGAAAGCCGTCGTCGTCGAGCCCGCCGACGTCGCCGGTCTGCAGCCAGCCGTCCGCCAACGTCTGCTCGGTCGCCTCCGGGTTGCGCCAGTACTCGCTGAACACGTTGGGCCCGCGGATCAGGATCTCCTGATCTGCGTCGGCGATCTTGATCTCGACGCCCGGCATGGCACGCCCGACCGTGCCGAACTTGAGCTTGTCCAGCGTGCAGACCGTCCCGACTGCCGTCGTCTCGGTCATCCCCCAGCCCTCGAGCACCGGGACCCCGCAGGCGTAGAAGAATTCGAGGATCTCCGCGGCGATCGGCGCCGCGCCGGTCACGGCCTGGATGATCTCGCCGCCGAACAGAGCGCGGACGCGGGAGTAGAGGCGCTCGTCGGCGGCCTCGAATGCGCGCATCAGCTCGTCGGGCACCTCTTCGCCGTCCCGCCGCCGGCGGCGGACCTCGACGCCGAGCTTGATCGCCTGCTCGAAGCTCTCGCGATCGATCTCGCCGGACTGGTCGCGCAGCTTGATCGCGGCTGTGTACAGCTTCTCGAAGATCCGCGGGACCGAGGGCAGGTACGTCGGGCGCGTCTCGATCAGCTCCTCGACGATCCGCTTGGTATCGCGGCCGTAGTAGATGATCATGCTCCCCAGGTCGTAGGACGCGAGCTGCGCGGTCAACGCGAACGCGTGTGCCAGGGGTAGGTACAGGTAAGTCCGCTCGTCGGCCGCGACGAACTGCAGCTCCTGCACCATCTCGCAGACAGACATCGCGTTGCGATGCGAGAGCACCACGCCCTTCGGCGGCCCGGTCGTCCCCGAGGTGTAGATGATCGTGTACGGATCCTCGGGGGCGAGCGCCGCCTGCCGGGCGCGCAACTCGGCGCGCTGCCCAGCGCCTCCGCGCTCGCGGAGCTCGTCGAGCATGAGCTCGCCGCCGCCGGCCTCGATCCCGATCGTGTGGGCGAGATCGGGTAGCTCGCCGGCGACCTGGTCGATTTTCGCGCGCTGCTGAGCGCTCTCGCAGAAGACCGCCCGCGCGCCCGAGTTGCCGAGCACCCACTCGCACTCTCGAGGAGAATTGGTCGGGTAGACCGGCACCACGACCGCGCCTGCGGCCGTGATTCCGTAGCTCGCGAGCGTCCACTCCAGACGCGTGTCGGAGAGGATCGCGACTCGATCGCCGGACTCGATCCCGAGCTCGATCAGCCCCAGCGCCACCTCTTCGATCGCGGCCCCAACCTGCTCGTAGGTCAGCTCGCGCCATTCACCGTCGACCTTGTGTCGCGCCGCCACGCGCTCCCCGAACCGCCCGGCCGCCGCTGCGGCGAGTGCCGCGACGGTGGCCTGGGTGCTGGTGTAATGGGTCGTGTCGCTCATCGCTCTCCTCGTCTCTCCAGTGGCCCCGATCCTCTCAGGTCTAACCTAAGCTGTTGCATGCAAAATGCGCGATCAGCAAGAATGGCGAGCAATGAGGAGGGTCTGCCCCGGCGTGTGGACATCCTCAACTCGAGCAAGGAGTGAGTTTTGGACATGCCTACTTTGATCGCCGCGTCGACGGGCTGGGCCATCGGATTGGTGCTCGGCGTCATCGTGGTGATCGTGGCGGCCGCGATCGTGATCACAATCGTGGTACTTGCATCGAAGATCTCGGCTCAGGCCAGGACCGCTGTCGGGGGGGTCGAGAAGGTGCGCGAGCAGACCGACGCGCTCGACGGGGTCGGACGGATCAACGACTCGGGGATTAGGATCCTGCACTCGGCGCGCGCCCTGCGCAAGGTGGCGGTCGGCAAATGATGCTCACGATCGCTTCGGTCTCCAACCACGGCGCGTGGGGCATCGCGCTGATCATCGGCCTGATCGCGGCCCTCGCGGTGGCCGCGCTACTGGTGCTCCTGGTCCGGGCCGTCGACGACATCGAGCGCTCGGCCACGAGTCTGCTCGAGGTTGCCGGCAAGGTCGCCGGCAACACCGCCAACATCCCACAGCTTCAGGCGACGGCCCCGGTGCTCGGCGAGATCGTCGACGAAGCGGTGATCCAGGATGGCTATATGAACGCACTCACTGACGGGTACGGTGGCAAATGAGCTCCACCACACTCACGATCCTCAGCGTCCTGCTCGCGATCGTGATCATCGCCGTGCTCGCCGCAGCACTGATCCGGATCCGGATCAAGCTCGAATCCACATCCGACAAGCTCGCGACCCTTGCCGGCGCGCTGGCGGGCGTGGAGTCAGAGCACCTGAAGCCGCTCGAGCCGGCAGTCGAGGCGATCAACGCGCAGTTTGCGGTGATCACCGGGGCGCTACCCGGGGTCGCGTCGAAGGCGAAGATCGTCGCCGACAGGAGGCCGCAATGATCCTCGAGTGGATCGGCGCACTGGTCCTGCTGCTGGTCGTGCTGCCGATCGTGGTCTACCTGCTCCGCGGCGTCCTGACCGCCGCCAATTGCATCGTGCCCAGCGTGCAGTCGATCGCGGCGAGCGCCAACGCCGGCTCGGCGGACCTCGACGCGGCCGCGTTGCTGCTGACGACGCAGGACCAGGTGATCAAGACGGTCGTGGCGGCCGCCGACTACGGCGGCTCGCTCGACGTGATCCTCGACGACGCGAAAAGGGCCTGAGCGATGCCGGCAGCTGGCGTGGTGATGATCATCGCGGTTGTGCTGATCGTGGCGGCGGTTGTGTTCTACCTCGTGTCGGTAATCGTCGCGTTGCGCAAGATCACCGTCGGGCTGGACGCTGCGATCTCCGGCGTCGTAGGGATCATCGAAAAGAGCGCCCCGGTCGAGGGTGTGGTGACGACGATCAATCAGAACCTCGACGCGGGCGTTGACCTGCTCGAGGGACTGCTCGTCAAGAAGGCGGGCATGGATGACGCGGTCGGGCTCATCGACGGGCTCTACCCGGGCGCCGCGGCGGCGGGGCTGCGCAACTTCCCCGAGAGCAAGGAAGTCAAGCCGCCCCGGATCTCAGAGGTCTACACGAAGGGCACGCTGACGCTCGCGCGCCTGGGCCGCGAGGCGCCGATCGCGGCTGCGTCACCGAATGGCCCAGCGTTGCGCAACCCTGCCTACGGCAGTACCGCAGCCAGGGCGCTGTACCCGGAGATCCGCCAGACGAGGCCCGAGCGACTGCCGCGCTCTCCGGTTATCGGCACCGATTCGCCGGTTCAGTACGACCCGACCGAGGAGGTCGGCGGACCCCGCAAGCGGTTGCCGGCGGGTGCGGAAAGGAGTGCAGGTGCAGACACCAGGCCCGTTTGAGTACGAGCGCGCGACCAGCGTGGAGGGTGCGATCGCGTCTCTACAGCGGCTCGGGCCCGGCGCGCGCGTGATCGCCGGCGGCCACAGCCTGCTGCCAATGATGAAGCTGCGCCTGGCGAGTCCCGAGTATCTGATCGACATCAACGATCTGGTCGACCTGTCGTACATCAGCGAGCACGGAGACGAGATGCGGATCGGCGCGATGACGCGCCATGCCGACCTGTTGCGGTCAGAGACGCTGCGGAGGCTGTTCCCGGTGTTCCGCGACGCCGAGGAGGTGATCGCCGATCCGGTGGTTCGCAACCGCGGGACGATCGGTGGCTCGCTCTGCCAAGCCGATGCGGCCGAGGACCTGAGCGCGGTCGCGACCGCGTTGCACGCCACGCTCGTGATCACCGGCCCCGACGGCGAACGCGTGGTGTCGATCGACGACTTCCATCTCGGTCCGTACATGACCGCGGTCGGCGACGGCGAGCTTCTGACCGAGATCCGGCTGCCGTTGCGCGGCGGCGCCGGCAGCGCCCACGAGAAGGTGGAGCGGCGAGCCGGCGACTGGGCGATCGCGGCCGCTTCGGCGGCGGTCTGGATCGACGGCGGCACGATCGTCGACGCCGGCATCGGGCTCAGCGCCGTCGGACCGACGACGATTCACGTCGACCGAGCAGCTGAACTGCTGCGCGGCTCGGCCCCGTCCGATGAGCTGTTCGCGCAGGCCGGGGAGATCGCCGCGGCCGACTGCGTGCCGATCGCCGACGGTCGCGGGCCGGTCGACTACAAACGTCATCTCGCCGGGGTGCTCACGACCCGTGCTTTGCGCCGCGCGGCCGGACGCGCTCTGCAACAGGAGGTTTAGGCACCGACATGAACGTCACGATCTCGATCAATGGGGAACCGGTTTCGCGCGATGTCGAGCCGCGGCTGCTGCTCGTCCATTTCATCCGCGAGACGCCCGGCCTGACCGGCACCCACTGGGGCTGCGACACGTCAAACTGCGGCGCCTGCGTGGTGCTGATGGATGGCGAGCCCGTCAAGTCCTGCACGATCCTGGCGGCGATGTGCGAAGGCCACGAGATCCGGACGGTCGAATCGCTGGAGCGCGACGGTCAGCTTGACCCAGTCCAGGAGGGCTTCCACGAGATGCATGCGCTGCACTGCGGTTTCTGCACCCCCGGGATGCTGATGACCGGCCGCGCGCTGCTCGACAACAATCCGGACCCGTCCGAAGAGGAGATCCGCACGGCCATCTCCGGCGCGATCTGCCGTTGTACCGGCTATAAGAACATCGTGGCCGCGATTCGATGGGCGGCCGAGCAGCGGGCTGCAGACCCGGTGGCCGAACCCGCTTCTACACAGGAGATCTGATGGCGATCGTAGAGAACCTCCCGAGCCCGACCCGCGAGCGGCCGATCGGCTTCGGTCGCCTCAAGCGCAAGGAGGACGCGCGCTTCATCCGCGGCAAGGGCACCTACCTGGATGACATCCGCCTGCCCGGGATGGTCCACGGCGCGATCCTGCGAAGCCCGTACGCGCACGCCAAAATCGTCTCGATCGATACCTCGGCAGCGCTCGCGCATCCCGGCGTCGCCGCCGTCGTCACGGCCAAGGACCTCGAGACGCTCGGCCTCGCGTGGATGCCGACGATCTCCTACGACACGCAGGCCGTGCTCGCTGGCGACAAGGTCCGTTTCCAGGGTCAGGAGGTCGCGTTCGTGATCGCGACCGACGAGTACACCGCACGCGACGCGCTGGCGCTGATCGATGTCGAGTACGAGCCGCTGCCGGCGGTCGTCAACGCGCGCAAGGCGCTCGACCCAGACGCGCCGCTGATCCGCGACGACAAGGAAGGCCAGCGCGACAACCTCGCGAGCCCGACCTGGGAGGCGGGCGACGAGGAGGCGACAGACCGGGCGTTCGCGCAAGCCGACACGGTCGTGACCCGGGACATCATCTACCCGCGCTGCCATCCGGCGCCGCTGGAGACGTGCGGGATAATTGCCGACTTCAACCCGGAGACCGGGCAGCTGGACATCTACAACGGCAACCAGGCGCCGAACGCGCACCGGACCGTGTACGCACACGTCGCGGGGCTCGCGGAACACATGATCCGGATCCGCTGCAACGACATCGGCGGCGGCTTCGGCAACAAGGTTCCCGTCTACCCAGGCTATGTGTGCGCGATCGCCGGCTCGATCGTCGCCGGCGTGCCGGTCAAGTGGATCGAGGACCGCTCGGAGAATCTGATGTCGACCGGGTTTGCGCGTGACTACGTGATGCACTCCGAGATCTGCGCCAAGGACGGGAAGATCACCGGCCTGCGGGCCGATGTGATCGCCGACCACGGCGCGTTTGACTCGACCGCCCAGCCCACCAAGTTCCCGGCCGGTTTCTTCCACATCTGCTGCGGCTCATACGACCTGCAGGCGGCGCACGTCCGCGTCAAGGCGGTCTACACCAACAAGGCCCCGGGCGGGGTCGCGTACCGCTGCTCGTTCCGGATCACCGAGGCCGTGTACCTGGTGGAGCGGATGGTCTCGGCGCTGGCGATCGAGATGGACGTCGACCCGATCGAGCTGCGGATGAAGAGCTTCATCGCGCCCGAGCAGTTCCCGTATGAGACGACCACCGGCTGGACGTACGACTCGGGCAACTACGCCGAGACGATGAAGGTCGCGATGGAGATTGCCGGCTATGACGAGCTGCGCCGCGAACAGGCCGAGAAACGGGCCCGCGGCGAGCTTATGGGGATCGGCGTCTCGTTCTTCACCGAGGGCGTCGGCGCGGGCCCTCGCAAGCACATGGACATCCTCGGACTGGCGATGAACGACGGCGCGGATCTACGGGTTCATCCGTCGGGCAAGGCGGTGGTCTCGATCAGCGCCCAGACCCAGGGGCAGGGCCACGAGACGACGTTCGCGCAGATCGTCGCCG